>CAYTAB010000052.1:0-1934 GCA_964435825.1 Candidatus Woesearchaeota archaeon | reverse complement strand
CTTCCTGATGCATTATCATTAGCAGAAGGGTAGGGATGACAAATGTGTGCTATTAAAACGATTTCTCCATCATTTTTACTATTTCCATCTATTTTTGTTGTCAAAACGTGGAGCTTTCCAGCATAAAGATTAGAATCAATTTTTGCATGAAGAACCACTTTTTCTTTTTTAAGATAATTCTTTAGCATCATTGCTTGTTTTCTAGATATTGAAAAGCCAAATGTTGTCATTTCCGCATCTTCTTCATTTGGCCACAATCCAACATATTGAATTAAATTTTCTTTTCCAACTGCACGTTTTTCTGTAGGATAAATTATGACTCCTAGAGCACCTAATTCAAAAATTTTTTCTTTAATATTTTTAATAGAAGCACTTGTTAATACAATTTTACCTTCAATATTCTCTTTTTTGAGAATCTCTTTGTTGGTTGCATCCTCAATATCAACTAATTCTGCTTTAACATCTGTCTTCTTTGAATGTGTGGCAATACTTTCTGGTGTTTCATTAAACCTACACAAGTAAAAGCATTCAGGTTCTATCATTCTTAGGAAACCATCATTAATTTCCCAGGAGATTGGAGAATACCAAGAATAATTATTTTTTTTACCATCTGCGATAAATTCCTCAACCTTATACTTTTTGTCTCCTATTCTCTCTAATTCACTTTTTATAAATCCAATTGCATCTAAGAATCCTGAACTAGCTTGTATTCTATGATAATTAGAAACTTTTTCTGTGTATCTCTTTGCACGTTCTCCAGATAATTCTTTTGAAACAATTTTTATTAAATTTTCTAAGCTCATTAAGAGTATCTCCATCACTACAGATTTAACTGTTTTGGAGTATTTTTATGAGTAGTAAGTTTTTCCTCTCTCCGGGATAAATCTTTTCCTAGAGCAAGATTGGCGTATAAAATCTTTGTACAAAAATAAAGTTGATAATTGAAATGTTGAAATAAAGAGTTTTAATTACTTTTGACATTTTGGACAAAAGTAAGTTGTTCTTTTATTTTGGACTATCTTTTCGATTTTTGAGTTACAATTTGCGCAATATTGTTTTCGATAAACATGATGCCAAAGTTGACCTCTTCCTTCTTCACCAGAGGGCATTCTATAAGTGTTTATTGAACTTCCTCCACTTTTTACTGCTTTTTGTAGTGTTTGAGATATAGCCTTAGCTAATCTTTTTTTCTCTTCTAATGAAAGCTCATTTACAGTTTTACGAGGGTCTATCTTCGAAAGATGTAAAGATTCAGACTTGTATATGTTTCCTATTCCGGCAACTAACTTCTGATCAAGTAAAACGTTAGCAATTTGCTTGTTTGCATATCTTTTTTCATTTAATTTTCTAATAAAAAGTTCGGTCGGGAAAGGAAGAGCCAATCCATCTATCCCAAGATTCTTTATAGGTAGATATTCCTTTATTTCTGAAAGATTGTTAAAAATTCTTAATTGACCAAAATTTCTGATATCATTAAAAACAGCAATGATTCCTGACATTGCTTTTATAAACAACTTTGGATGAGTTGCATTTTTTATATTCTCAATTTTATTACTTAGATACCACATTCCTGTCATTCCTAGATGATTAAGAATTACTTTATCCGTATCGAATTCCCAAACAAGATATTTTCCATATCTAACGATTTTCTTAATCGTTTTTCCCTTGAAATATTTAAATTGATTATTTTTTCCTTTGTATTTTTTGTATTTTTGTGAGTGTTTTGTTAGCTCTATGTTTTTGATTTTTTCATCTATAAGTTTTTGTAATGCTTTTTTCACACATTCTACTTCTGGACCTTCAGGCATATTTTCATCTACTTTTTTATTTGTGTGTCTGTCCTTTTATTTTTTTTAAATATTGATATACTGTTTGTTTATTCTCAATCTTAATAAGCCTTATAAATTAGGTGTTGAATATCATATTAAAAAGGA
>CAYTAB010000051.1:0-2118 GCA_964435825.1 Candidatus Woesearchaeota archaeon | reverse complement strand
CTTCGGTCATTTGAGAATCAACTCCTTTTTTGTTATTCTTTTTATCAGTTCAGGATTCCAAATCCAAACTATCCTTTTGTCTTTATCTATCACTATCTTTCCTAAGTTAATCAAGTAGTCGATTATCATGGCAAATGTCTGGTACATAACTTTTTTTGGCAAGGACTTCCACAGTTCCATTCTTGTTGGATAATAATCGAGTTTCCTTATAGTTTCTTCTACCATAATCACAGTATCCAATCTCGGGTAATGCAAAATTTCTTGTTTCATGTAATTATATATATTTATATAATTTATAAAGCTTTCGGCAGTGCCATCGTAATCTTAAACCAATAATCTGAAACAATTTCTGCTAACATCGCGATTAAGAGAAGTTTGCGGAACGAAGTGAAAGAAAAATTTGGGAAAATTGCGAGCCGAGCAATTTTCCTTTTATCCCTTGTTAAGTGACCCGACGACTGAAAGGAGGAGAGCGCAGCGGGGTGCGAAGTGAAACGGAGCAAGTTGAGAATTTATCCGTTCAAGTGCATAGCACCATAATTAAAAGAAAAAAAAAGGTTTTGGGCTTATTTTTTTCTAGCAATAAATAAGAGGTGATTCCCGATTCCCAGCAATTCTGGTTTTGTACAAATTTCCATCTCTAATTTTTTAAGTTTTGCCCATTTCTTAAGCTCGTAGAATTGCTTTCTATTAACTGTGTCTGTAATTGTTGGAGTTGATGCAATTTCTAAAACTTCACAACCATTTTTTTCTAAAAGTTGCTTCATTTCGTCAATGTCATAAACATGAGTTCTTGGTCCCATACCACAGTAAGTTTCATGAGTTTTGTTTATGTTTATTGCTTCTTCTAAATCTCCCTCTTTAAGATATTGTCTCATGAAACCATATTTTGAATCACAACCTATGACCAAGATAGAATTTTTCTTAGCAACTCTTACTAATTCTTTCATAGCTTTGAATCTATTTTCTAGAACATAAGAAATTGCATCTCCAACACATACAACAAAACTGAATTGTTCATCTTTGAATTGTTTTAAATTACTGATGTCTCCCTCAACAATATCAATTTTACTTGAAAGCTTTGCTTTTTTGATATTTTTTGTAGCATGATTAAGAATTTCTGTTGAAATATCTAAAAGAGTAACATGCTTACATCTTCTTGCCATCATAATAGCATTTATACCTGTTCCACCACCAGCATCTAAAACAACATCACTTTTCTTGATATATTTTTTAATAAACTCTCTTGGAATCTCAGTTCTTAAAGTTGGTTTCTTTTCTTGTCTATCTTCTTCATCAGCAATTTCATCATATCTTTGTTTGACTTTTTTAGGATTGTATTTCAAAGGGAATCACCTTGTTAATATTTAAATAAAAAATATATTTAATAAATGTATCGAAAGCCCAAAATCTTTATCAGAAAACTAAGGACAAATTCTCAATTTCACTTAACATCGGCGCTGTTATATTCTCCGAAGGACAAAAATTTAGTGCAACGTTGCCGAAAGGAAAGATTCAAAGTTTTCATCCCACAAACTAAAAAGAATTCGCAATTGCATTATTCAATTGTTTTTCACTTTTTTCTGTAAAGTGAATTACTAAGAAGACTTTATTTTGACCTGTAAAAATCTCAACTTCTATCCCATTTTTATTATTGGCATATTGCACAGTATCAGAGTAATTTTTTATTCCTTTGAGAGAAGGTATGATTTTTGCAACACCAACATATCCTTTGTAAAAATTTTTTCGTAAATCATGTTTTATGCCAATGTTTTTTAAAAAAGTTTGAAGTATTTTGGGAAATTCTTCGTTCTTTTCGAATTCAAAAATTTTTACAGTTTTTCCTGATGATATATTTTTAATTATACCCACAGAATGTTGTAATTATTAGAAATATATAAGGTTTATGGGATGAGAATTGAGTTTAACATCAGAATGCCTGTTATATTCCCTGAAAGGCTGAATTTTAGAGCAACGTTCGGCGTAGCCGAAAAATTCAGAGTTTGCCCCCGAGCGTTTTTTAAATTAAAGAAGCGCCCGCTTATTTCATTAGTCTATTTATCCCATCAATCCAACTTTTATCTAATTCTGGTTTTCCTTCTTCTTTAATGTTTATTG
>CAYTAB010000050.1:0-2132 GCA_964435825.1 Candidatus Woesearchaeota archaeon | reverse complement strand
CCATTTTTAACAAAAGTTTTCTCTTTTTTGTACTTTATTTCTGGAGCCCAGCACTCTACTTCGTATTTTGGAAATCTTTTTTTAAGAGCAAATGCTGTTCGTGCATACCAATCATTTGTCTGACTTACTTCATAGTCTGATGTTAGTGTTGAAAAAGAATAATGATTAATATGAATTACTTTCATGCAAATAGCCTCTTTTTAATCTTTTTAAATATTTCTTTATCTTCAGTTTCAAAAGAATGAGTTAAAAATAATAATACTATATATATTAAACAGAAAAAAAGTCCAAGTGCTAGTGAAATCAAAAAGTTTACTTCAATAAAACTCTTTAAAAAAAAGATAATTGCTCCAGGAATAATTGCTGAAATTGAAATTGGAATATATTTCCGATTAAAAAACTTTAATTCTGGTAATTTCTTTTTTATTAAATAAATAGAGAGAAGTGCGATTGATAAATAAGCTATTGTTGTTGCTATTGCACCACCGATTATTCCAATTTTCTGAATCAAAAACCAGTTAAGTATTATATTTAAAATTGTGGAAAATGCAAAGATATAAAAAATAAGTTTTGTATTATTAATCATTCTAAAAATGCTTAAAGTTGGTGCATTTAATGCAAAAATAAATGTGCCGAATGAGAGTACAATTAATGAACTTGCTCCTAAAACATATTCAGCACCAAACATAATTTTTAAGATTTGCTGTGAAAAAAGAATAAAAATTATAAATAGGGGAAACGTTGAGAGGAAGATCCATTTATTAACAATGTGATAAATTTTTGAAAAGTTTTTCTTTTGTGCATAATATTCAGTCATAATTGGAAAAAGCATTGTTGTAAATGCTCCTGAAAATATTAAAAGAAGTGCTGAAGTTGGGAGCGCTACATTATAAATTCCTGTTGCACTTGATGAAATAAAGCTACCAATCATAACTGTATCAATTTTTCCAATTATTGCAGCAAAAAAACCTGTAAATGCTAAGGGAACTGAAAAAAATAAAAGTGCTTTAAAATTATGCTCAAGCTTTATATTCGCTATTGCTTTAAAATCTAAAAGATGAATTAAATAAAGTGTGAGGATTAATGTTGTGAAAATCAGAGCAAAAAGATAACTAAATGCAGCTCCGATTATATTATAAAGAAAAACATAAATAAAAATTAGGGCAAAAACGAGTTTTAATCCATGATTTACTACTTCTCCAATAAATGTAGCGATATCTCCTTTTTTAAATCCAGAGATTATGCTCCTAAGTAAACTTGTTAATGAAAAAAATGGGAGAGCTATTGCAATAATTCTAAAAAGGGGGATTAAAAGCGGTTCGTGAAAAATGCTTGCAAAAAAAGGTGTAAAAACAAAAAAAACGATTCCTAGAGAAATGCTCATAATTGTTACAAAAACAACTGAATCAAAAATTGTTCCAAAAAGAAGAGCTTTGTTTTTTTTTCCATTAAAAAAAGCTACAAAACGTTCTGCTCCCCCATGAAAACCTAAGAGTGAAATAAAAATCAAAAATTGAATAATTGAAAATGAAATAGATAATGAACCATACTGTCTTGGTCCTAAACGAGCAACAACAAGTGTAAAAAGATATGAAAATAATCTACCTAAAAACAGAGAGACAAATATTATCAGCGCACCTTTTGCAATTAATGAAAATTCTTTAGAGTTTTTCACAAAATAAATAAAACAAATAAGCTATAAAAGGTTTATACTTGCAATAATCTAGAAATGTTTATAAATAAAATATTGATAGTTAGAGTATGGCAGATTTTTTTGTTGTAAATCAACCTAATTAGGTAAAAATATTGCAGTTCCAAGAGAAATTGATTGCGCAAATCTGCAGAAAGATTTTTTTATACAACCAATTGGGCTTGCATATATTGCTGGAATGGTTAGAAAGCATGTTTCTACAAATATGATTGATGCTAATGTTTTAAGAAAAGATTATGAATGGGTTAAAGAACAAATACTTAAAGAAAAACCTACAATTGTTCTTGGAGGATTTACACCTCCAACAGTTAAGCATGATATGAAATTAGGAAAGATTGTAAAAGAAAATTCTAATGCTTTTTTCGGGATATGGGGACCAATTCCTGGAGTCTTAAAACAACGATTATTCAATGAGTATCCA
>CAYTAB010000049.1:0-2282 GCA_964435825.1 Candidatus Woesearchaeota archaeon | reverse complement strand
TCATCTTACAAAACTATTTAAATTTTAATGTAAAATCTTCTTTAATGAAACAATCTGAAGCAATCAAATACTATTCTAGAAAAGAAATATCTAATTTTATTGCTCAAGTGTGTCAAGACAGAGAAGTTGCAGTTAAAATGCAAAACAGCTTTTCAAAAAGGCCACAAATTATTCAGTTTCCAAAAGACATAATCTCTTTTGCAAGAGAAGGTGGAAGCTCTTTTCATATATCACAAGAAAGATGGTCTGACCCACTAAAACTCTCAGAACAACTAAATCAAAAGCAAATGGATACTTTAAGAATTGGATGGGATTTTATCATTGACATTGATTGTCCAGATTTTAAAATTTCTACCTTAGCTGCAGAAGCACTAATTGAACTTCTAAAAAACTATAAAATAAAACCTCAATTAAAATTTTCAGGAAACAAAGGCTGGCATTTGTGCATTCCATTTGAAGCATTTCCTTCTGGAAGTGAAAAAGAATTTCCAAAAATGTCAAATATTTTAATTACTTTTCTAAAAAAAGAAGTATTACCAATATTTATTAATCAATTATCAGAAAATGAATTTGATTTAAACAAATTTATCAAAGAGCATAATCTAAACAAAGAACAATACCTTAAAAACGGAAAAATCGATGTAGAAAAACTTCTCGGATTAGATATTCAATTAGCAACTCCGCGTCATTTAATCAGAAGTCCATATTCGCTTCATGAAAAATCTGGATTAGTATCTGTAGTTATTAATCCTGAAGAAATAAAAAACTTCACTAAAGAGCAAGCAAAACCTGAAAACATCAAAAAAATAAATCCAAACTTTATGAAACCTGAAAAATATGATTTAACTAAGCTATTAATTAATGCAAAAGACTGGTATTTTTCTGAACATAGGGAAACACCAAAAAATAAAGAAACAAAAAAGTTTATTGAATATCATGATAAAATTCCAGAAGAATTTTTTCCTCCATGCATCAAAAAAATATTTGAAGGATTAGTTGATGGAAAAAAGCGTGCATTATTCATATTATTAAATTTTCTGCAAAAAGCAAAATGGTCTTGGCCTGAAATTGAAGCTAAACTCAAAGAATGGAATTCAAAAAATGCCCAGCCATTAAAAACAGGTTATATCAGAAGCCAGATTAATTGGCATCGAGCTCAGAAAAAAACAATCTCTCCTCCAAACTGCAGTCTCGAACAGTATTATAAAGATATTGGAGTATGTGTTCCTGATAACATCTGCGCCAAAATAAAAAACCCTCTAACATATCCAAAAATAAAAAGACAATTCTATAATCCAGTTAATAAAAATAAATAAAATCACAAAATTAATTAATTAAAACCAAATATGGTATAACATGGGAATATTTAAATCAGGTATTGGTAAAGGTAATAAAAACGTTGCACTAAGAAAAGTAAATCAAAGCGGGAATTTGCTAAGAGAAGCTTATCAAAAACGAAAAGGAGAGGAACTTCAACGAAAAGTAAAATCAATTTTAATAAACCTTATGAACACCTTAGATAAATGCGGTTTTTCATATGAAAAAACAATTCTCGAAGATGAATTTGATTTATTGAAAAGAAATAATTTTCCAAAAGAACGCGTTGTAAGAGAAGTTGAAAAGATTTCAGATATGCTTAAAAACAAAAAATAATCTCTCAACAAAACACAAATTTTTAAACTAATTTCTCTAAGAGAAATATATTATGGCAGAGAATTTTACTTATGAAGACATCTATGAACTATTGCGAGCAGAAAAATTCTCTTCAGAACTGCAGAAAATCAGCAAAGAAGATTTGCAGAAAATCAGCGAATATATTAAAATTAAAGAAAACATCATAAGTGCAGAAGAATCATCAAGAACCAGCTCTGCTAAAAGAATCAAGATTTTAAATGAAATTGAAAATTCAAGAAGAACACTTTCTGACCTTTATGAAAAAAGAGAACGTAAAATAATTAATCGTGCAATTGTAACAATAAGAAGCGATTCTATGTTAAAAGATACTACAAATATGCTGGATTTTGAAATTAATCTATACAACAAGTTATTGGAACTTCTTGAAAAAAATAAAAAAAGTTTTTTTAATACATTATATGCCTGCACTAATTCTGAAGATCCTATTGAAAAAGAAATGAAAGAACTTGAAAAAATGAAATCTGAAATGGATGAATATGAAAAAATAAAAAACATCAAAAAACAAAAAGTAGTATTTCTCGAAGATATTGAACAATTTTATGGAGAAGATTTAAAGACCTATGGACCTTTCTCAAAAGAAGAACAAA
>CAYTAB010000048.1:0-2311 GCA_964435825.1 Candidatus Woesearchaeota archaeon | reverse complement strand
CTGCAGCAATTGCCAAAGCAAATTCTTTTATTTCATTCTTTTGCTTTGCAGCCATTTTAATTCTTTTTTTACTTTTCATATTATACACCTTTTATTGATTTTTTTATAGATTTTGATGAAGGTACTTCTTCTATTTTTTTTAAAAATATTCCACCTCTAATATTATAAACCCAGAAAGCAGCTCCTTCTCCTATTTTAAGTTCATCTCTTATAGGTTTAGGTATGACTATTTGTCCTCTTTTATCGCACTGTACTATCTTTGGCATTTTACTTTTTTATGATCCTATTATTTTATGTTTTTCTTATTTTGATTTTCTTATTTTTAGTTAATCAAAAATTCAAAAATAACTAAATTTCTGATATTCAGTATACAAAAAACCAAACTAGTATATAAAGTTTTTGTATTTCAAAAGATTTATACATAAAAATTGTATAGCAATCTCTAAGTATAAAATTTATCATTTCATTAATCAGTATATAAGAAAATCAGTATTCCTGATTATCAGCAATAATACTCCAAACTGATGGCTATCAAGCACAACTATAAAAAAAAGAGTTTATCCAATATAACTAGTTTCTTCTCCAAATTTTCTTTTAATCTTTTTAATGGCTGTTTTTTTATTAACATTGCCAAACTCTTTTGTTTTTTTTATCATCTCATTTTCAAGATATTTAATCTCTTTATCTAAATATTTTAGATCAATATTTATCCCTAATTTTTTATTTAAGATTTTTAAAATCTCTCTTGCACCAGCAATTCCTAAATACATCGGATGGCCATATGTTTCTGCTAAAAATGTAATTGCAGGAATATTTCTTTTTGCAGCCAATCCCAACAATAATCCAGAAACACCAACAATCGGTCCAACAACGCCATGGATTTTCTCTTGTACTTTAACACTCTTTTTATATCTTTTAATAATATCTTTAGAATTAGCAGTACAGAAAACTCTTGGTTTTTTAGGAATATTTTCTAAACCAATTCCGCCTAATGTAATAATCTCTTTTCCATTAAATCTTTCAAAGAGATCAAGGATTTTTTCTGAAAATGTATAACAGCTAACTTCATCAATTGGTTGTATATCTCCAACTAAAAAAATGAGATCATTCTTACCGCACATCTTTTTGTAATATATTTCAATTGAAGGAAGTTCAATTAAATTATTCTCATTAACAAAAACAGAATGGGGAAAAGTATATGAAAATAATTCATAAACCTTTTTTGCTTTTAATTCATCTACAATAAAATCAACAGCAACCTTTCCTACATTCCCAATTCCCGGCAGTCCTTCAATCAATATTGGCTTGTCTAATCTAGGTTTTTTTCCGATTAATTTTACTTTCCAGCTCATAACAATCCTCTTTTTATCAGTTCAGCCTTTTTAGCTTCTCTCCTGTATTTGCCCATTTTATCTTCAGGGCTGTATTTAGCAGGCTTTGGATTAATTGTTTTGCTATTGCATTCAGGGCATTTTTCCTGCATAGTATACTGTTTGCATTTAGAACATTTTAAAATGTGTTTCATTTATCTTTAAAAAATATATATCATTTTAAAAATGTTTTCAATTCAGTTCTATTGTTAATAAAATATCTTTGCTTCAAAATAAATCATATAATCATTTTCTTTTGAGCAATAATATCATCTCAATAAGGTAAACTTATTTTAAATAATTTAAATATTGCTGTTTATAATAATCAAATTCTCTTAAAAACATCACATTCTATTTATCAGAGTAATAAAACAAGGATAATCTTTAAACTTTTTCAAAACTCCCAACACCTTTCTTTTTCTTTATAAACTTAACAGCTGCTTCAGAACTTTGTTTTAATATATTCTCAGCTTCTTTATAATCAGGAGCAGTAACAACAATATCATACTTTCCAGCTCCTTTGTATTTAATTATAATATTCTTCTTTCCAACATCTTTTGCTTTTTTTAAAGCATCTTTTACAATATCAACACCATCTGGATCATATGAAACAATATTTAAATTTCCTTTAAAAATAACCTGAGAAGGTTTTATTTTTTCTTTTATAGCCTTTGTAAGAATCTTTGTTAAGTTTTCATCAAAACCAAGACTTCTTAAATCCTTTTCCTCAGAAACAACATCTTCAAAACATTCATAAATATAATCATATTTTTTAAAAATCTTGCTGCTAATCTCATCATAAAACTTATTAACATCTCTTTTTAATCTTTTTGCTATATTTGAGATTATGTTTTCAGCTTTTTGTTCAAGCTTAAGTTCTTCTTGTTTTTTTCTTCTTTGCCCTTCATTAATTCTTCTCAAACTAAGATCAATATGCCCCT
>CAYTAB010000047.1:0-2670 GCA_964435825.1 Candidatus Woesearchaeota archaeon | reverse complement strand
AAATTCTTGAAAACCAACCAGAAGTTACTAAAAAATGGTTTTTAGAAAACTGGGAAGAAGAAAAATTTATTATTCATTATCTCAATGCAATAGAAGATGGTTTTAAGTTTGTTAATGGACTTTTTTTAAAATTTCCATTTAATGAAAAATTACTTGATAAAGTTGAAAGCACATATGCAGAAATTATATTTATGCGACATTCAGACCTTCATGTACACCCAGACATGTATGAAGCAATTTCAGTAATTGACGGCAATGGCCAATACATCAAAGTACCTGCACAACGCTCAGTTGATTATTTAGTAGAAAATTTATACTCTGGTAAACAATTTGGAGTTGAACCAGGAACTGTTCATGCATTTTTAACTGATTTAGATTCACCACTTAAAATAAAAGTTATTACAGATAAAATCTATACTGAAAAAGAAGAAATTACAAAAATGCCATTTTTTACTCTTGATAAAATATTAAAAGAAAATCCTGATCTTCTAAATATCTCTGCTACAATATAAAAACACAAGTTTTAAAAACACTAATTAAATTAAATCAAATTATGGCGCAAAGAACTGGCGGGTTTAGGAAGAAAACCAGAAACAAGCTTAGAAAAAATCCTCGGAACAGAGGTAAGGTAAATATTAATAAAGAGCTTCAGGAATTCAAAATTAGTGACAAGGTCAGAATTCTTCAAGAACCTGCAAAACATAAAGGAATGCCTCATCCAAAATATAAAAACCGCGTCGGTAAGGTAATTGGAAAACAAGGAGAAGCATATTTAATTGAAGTAAAAGATATAAATAAAACAAAGCATATCTTATCAAGAGCAATTCATCTAAAAAAAATAGATTAATTCAAATATTATTGGAGAAAATCTTAAAATGGAATTAAAAATAATCAATAAAAAACCTTTAATTTTAAAAGAGGTTTCAGAGAATATTGCCAGCAAAAAAAACACAATTGCGGTCCAGCAAAAAGTATTTGACTTTACAAATAAGTTTAGCAAATTTAATAAAGAAGTATCGCATAAATTAATAGATGAATTAATTGAACTAAGAATTCCTCGCGTTGAAGAACATCAATTAATTCAGATCATAAATTTAGCACCAAAAACTGAAACAGAGATAAAAACAATCTTCGCTGGCACAAAAACAACTGTTACAACAGAAAGTATCAAAAAAATACTAGAGATACTAAAAAAACATGAAAAATAGAGGGTATCATGAAAGAGAGAGTCAAAGAAGAAAATGCAATAGTACTAGATTTTTTGAAGAATGGCTATTCAGAAGACTCTCGACCATTTCATCAACGTGAGCCTATTGTACAGGCAATTGGTTCTAAGCATTTTATACTTCTTGAACTTGTTCCACAAAAAGACATTCAACTTCACCAGCATGATGAAGTTTATATTGGAGACGGAGTACGAAAAGAAATATCTTACATTAAAGGAACTCTTAAAATAGAAAAACTTACTCAGGCTGCAAAAACTGAACTGCCCCATGTAATTGAAAAAATAATTGACAAAAATCCTGATAAATTTATTGAGTTTTTCAATAAATGTGGAGCAATATCTTTAAGAGCTCATCAACTTGAGCTTCTTCCAGGAGTTGGAAAAAGACATGCTCGCGAAATCATTGAAGAAAGAAGTATTGAACCCTTCATCTCTTTTGAAGATATAAAAACTCGAGTAAAATCCATCTCTGATCCAAAAAAATTAATCATACAAAGAATAATTGACGAGCTTAATGAAAAAGACAGATATAAATTATTTGTCAGAGCATAGAACAATTTTTATATTTCTAAGTATTTATTATTTTTATATATGAAACTTAAGTTTTCCGACTATCTAACTATAGGTTATGGAAGATACGCTGATCGCGCTCAAGAAATTGCAGATAACATAAGCGTAAATAAAAAGAATGAAGCAATTTTCATGCGAAAAGTAATAAAATATATCAAAAAATCAGATACCTTTTGGGAACTCCGAAAAACTGTAATGCGAGCATACGACGTATTTGCTGGTACTAAAAAAGGTTCAGATTACTATATATATCAAAAAGAATTTCAAACCGCATTAAGCAAAAGAATGATATTTTACTATAAAAAATTCAAAATATTAAAGAAGAAAATAGAAGCAAAGCAAATAGAATTAAATAATGAACGTAGCGTTCCTCAAACTGTAGAGCAAGCAGATGAGTCTCATAGAAAGTTTGAAAGATATGTCAGAGCACAAATTAATTCAACAGGATTTTGGTCAGATGAAAGAAAGGACCTTATTTCGCCGCCCTACTTAAACGAATTTGCATCTCTTGTTAAAGGAGATGGGAAAAAAGAAGCAGAATATTTATGCTCAAAACTTGAGGTTTTCATTAGAAAAATAATTATAAAAACAAAAGACCCCGACTTGTTCAAGCCAGGTTATGAAAAAGAGCAAAAAGAAAAGGCAGATTTCGAGAAGTTTGTTAGAGACTTATACACTTAGTCTTTCTTTTTCTTGCAAAAATAAGTTATATCTTCGCCATTTCTAAATGAAACTTCAACATCAAAATACTCACTTGAGACATACAAATTTAGAGCTTCGACAACCTTTTCTTGGAACTGCTCAGTTGTAATATCTTGTCTTGCATCAGCTAATATTTTTAATGAATCGTCTAACTTGCCAGAGCGCTCAAGGTA
>CAYTAB010000046.1:0-2691 GCA_964435825.1 Candidatus Woesearchaeota archaeon | reverse complement strand
TTACTCAATTTCAATTGCCTTACCCTTGATAATAGCTTCAGAAATCTTTTTTCTTGCAGATGTTAAAATTCTTGAAAGTGTTGGCTGTGAAATCTCCATTTTTTTAGCAGCTTTTGTCTGTGGTATCTGTTCAAAATCAACTAAGCGTACTGCTTCAAATTCTGCAAGAGTTAAGGTAACATTTTCCAATTCTCTTACAGGAATTCCACTTGGTTTAAAATAAAAAGACTGCGGTCTTCCTCTAATTCTTCTTCTTAAGCAAGGTCTTGGGGTCATTATATTACCTCTTTCACAAGTCCATTAGCAGTTTTAGTATTTATTCCTTTTTCTTTTAATACTCCAGAAAATACTGGACCAAACTTACCGCAAATAACTAAATCAACTTTTTCATTTGATAACATCTGACCAACAGAATAACCTGCTCCGTTTCCAGATTTAAATGGATTTGAAATTAGTTTAATTAGTTTTTTATTTTCAAAAATTAAGTAAAATGGTGCTCTTCCACCTAATTCACTTATTTCAGAGTTTTCAGTTTTTCCTTTTGAAGCAACAGCAATTTTCATTTTAATATATGAATAAATATTCATTAATAAATTTTACTTAATTTACAATTTTTTCAACAATCCATCCATTTAATATAGATAAAAAAATCATAGTTGTTGTTAAAATTATAGTATATGTTATCCCAAAATAAAAAATGATTAATGGAAGTAATGCAATTTTAACTGCCCGATTATATAAAAATGTTGCAATTAATCGGTTTTTTATTCCTTTTTTTTGCAAATCATTAAGCAGAGGATACCACATATAAATTGGTCCGCTTGAAATAATTCCTGCAATGATTGCAATTAACCATCCTTGTTTTTTATTTAACCAAGTTGTAAGCTTTTTTGGTTCAATAAAATAATTAGTTAAGGTCATTAGAAATATAACAAAAATAAATACAGGGATAATATTTATGAAAATACCAGCACTATATTTTAATGCTTGTAGTATTTTTTCATAACTAACAATTCCAATTATTAGGTAAAATCCTGCTATGGAAAGTGTAAAATACCAAAGTTTGTTTATGTTTACTTTCATATTAAATTAAACACTCCTACAGTTATAACTGCGACAATTATTGCAAAAACAAAACTTATGAAGTTTCGCGCAATTGCAAATTTTTTTCCCAATAACATGGCTTCAGCAGGTAAGGTTACAATACCCACAGTTACCCAAGCAACCATAAAAGCAGTAACTGCAGTAAGACTAACTCCTTTTTCTAATAATTCGCCTCCAATGATATAGCTTGTTATTGGATTTCCAGCAAGAATTGAACCTATTGAACTGCCAATTATTGGATCAAAAATCGTATTTGTGAAAATTTTTAGATAAATTGATTTTGGAATAAAAGTGTTTGCAAGACCAATAAGTAAAATAATTCCGATTAATATTGGTGCAGTATTCCAAAAACCTTTAACTGCTTTGATTAGCGAATTTTTAAGTTTATTTTTCATAGTATTTATTTAATTGTTGTTGTTTATAAATTAATATAAAAAAATAAAAAGACTACTTTAGTTCTTGTAGTCTTTTTTTAATTTCTTTTAGTTCCTCTTCTGCAGCTTTTAGTTCTGCTTCAAGATAAGCTTTTTCTTCTTCTTTTGTAGGTTCAGCTATTGAAGTAGTTCTAAAACCAAAACCTCTTCCAAATCCCTGTCTGAAGCCAAAACCTCTGCTAAATCTTCTTGTTCGTCCGCACAAGCCAAAACCTCTTCCAGTTAGTGGACCTTCACCAAGAGGACCTGTTCCATCTCTATAAGGCATTTTATTTCACCTCCGATATGAATATGTATTCAAAATACTAGTATATAAATGTTTCGAATATGTATTCATAATTAAGTTAAGTTTTTCTTTTGACAATCATCACTAAAAATTGTCAATTGTAATATATATTATATTTTTAGTTATTTATTTTATGGCAGTTGCACTTGGAAAAACTTTAAGTTCAATTCTAACAAAAAATCCATATTCTAAAGAAATTCCTGCTTTAGGATTATATAATCAGGAGAAATCAGAAGCAGAACTTGAGCCAATTATTAAAGACCTTCCTGAATTAGAAGAACCTGAAGAAACAAACTTTAAGCAAATTGATAAAGCAATTCCTTTGACTAATCATCCTAAAAAAATTGAAGAGCAATTACTATTCATAATAACAAGCAAATATTCTTCAAACACTACTCTAAAAATAACTGAAAAAATAATAAATAACCTGCAATATAAATACAAAGAGAAAATTCAAGTTTTAGATTATCTAAATGAAATTATTAAAACAAAAAGAGAATCAAGCAATTGCTTTGTATTTTAGCTTTTTGCTAAAACCTCAATGTTTTTAAGATACTTTTCAGTATCAAATATCCATTCTTTTTTTTCAATATCAAAAACTTCCCAATACTTGAATTTCATAAAATCTCTGTTAAAAACTTTTTTATGAGACTCTTGAAAATCTGTAATAATATAGTTCATTTTTGCATCATTGATAGATACAGATGGTGATTTATACACTGATGCATTAGAAATTCTTAAAGGTACAGACTATCTAAATCCTAGAATTCATCCAGAGTGTTGCAAGAGTTATACTTTAAATACTGTTGGTTATGGCTGTACAAATGCACAGGAATATGATTTTTCAACAGATTTAGCTGACCCAAA
>CAYTAB010000045.1:0-2736 GCA_964435825.1 Candidatus Woesearchaeota archaeon | reverse complement strand
TATTGCAGTTATTACAGGGTAGCCAGTTCCTGGTGCAGTATCAATTATTCTTAGATCTTTTTCTGAATTTTTAGATAATTTAAGAGTTTCTTCTACTACTTTTCCTGAGCCAGTTTTTCCTTGCATTATATCTCCTGAAACAAAATCAATTTTGTAGTTAGCAAAAGAGGGGGTATAATTTTTTATTAGCTTTGCTGTTCCTCGTTTATCGTTTTTAATTGGAATTTCTTTTCCATTACAAATTAATTTTAAGTCTTTACAATTTTCAAATTTTTTTGGAAGAGGAAATACTTCAATATCTTTAATAGCATCCCATTTTGAGATATTGTCAAACCATTTAATTAAGTTTGGTGCATTGACATCTGCATCTATTGCAATAATTGAATAATTGTTTTCTGAGGCATAGTCAATTAATGATACACTTATTGTGGTTTTTCCTACTCCACCTTTTGCTGAAATTATAGATATACTTTTCAATTTAAATTCCTCTGTTCTTTATTCTGAATCTATTGAATTATTTTTGCATTTGCATAAAGGTCTGGTGCAGTATGTTTTTGTTTTTACTTAAAACATTGTAAAACGCGGTATATTTTAAGAGATATACTGCTAAAAAAGATAGTGGAAAATTTTTTAATTTGTAATTAAGATTCATACAAGTGTATGATTGATTTGCTTTTTTAATATTACTAAGAACAGATAAATATTACTTAGGAATTCCAGTACTTTTAATTTATTGTTGTGGAGTTTTTTTAGATTTTGTTTTAAATTTAAATATTTATTTTTATATTTGTTTTATTAATCTTTCTTCAAGAAACTTTTTATTAAACATATATATTTCTCAGCAAATATGTGCTTATAATTTTTTATTTATTTAATCTCACTTTTTAATATAAGTATTTATAAATCCTTGATTCTACTAGATTATATGGCTAAAACTTATGGTAAATGTAGTTTATGTAAGATTAATCATTTTTTGAATTTTGCAGGACTTTGTAAAAGATGCAGCAGAAAAAAAGAGGGAATTGCAATGATTGATAATGCAATTCATGAGGCTCAGCTTCTTCATGAGGCTGAAAAAGCAATGCAAAAAAATCAGCCAAAAGTTGAAGAAAAAACTGAAGAAACTAGTGAAGAGGAAAAATCTGCTGATGAGAATAAAAATGAATCTACAGAAAAATCAGATTAAAGATATTGACTTTATTTTTATTTTTTATAATTAGCTGTTTATTACTTGGAAAATAAATCTCACTTTCTATCGCAAGATTTTAAAATTTTTATTGATATATGTCAAATATTACTGCAGGAGGTTTAAAATGGTATCTATCTGGGATGAGTTTAGGAGACTTCAAAATGAAATGAACAGAGTTTTTTCTAGATTTGGAGAATCTGATTTTGAAACTTTTGAAAGAGGTTTTGAAGACTATAGAAGACCAATTACAGATTTGTCAGAAAAAGGAGATTATTATATTATCAGAGCAGAGATTCCAGGAGTTAACAAGGAAGATATTGAATTAAATATTTCTGATGATAGAATTGAGATTAAAGCAGAAACTCATAGAGAAAAAGAAAAGAAAACAAAGAAGAGCTATTCTTATTCGAGAAATTATTCTGGGTTTTATAAAAGCTTTGCATTGCCACTGAACATAGATTCTAGCAAAGTTAAGGCAGAGTACAAGAACGGAATTTTGGAGATAAAACTTCCAAAGAAGACAAAGAAAAAAACAATAGTGAAAAAGATACGCGTTAAGTGATTATTTTATTTATTTTTTTAATATTATATTAGTTTTGAAAGGCTTCTTATATCTTTTCCAGCAACATGAGTGTAAATCTGAGTTGTTGAAAGGCTTGAATGCCCTAATAGTTTTTGTATATGCCTTATGTCTGCTCCTGCTTCAAGCAAGTGAGTTGCAAAGCTGTGCCTGAGCATATGTGGTGTAACTCTTTTTTTGATTCCTGCTTTTTTGGCAGAGTTTTTGATTATTTGCTGTATTGTTCTTTTTGTGTATTTCTGATTGCGATTGCTTTTAAAAAGAATACCTTTTTTATAATTTATAAATTCAAATAACTGCTTAATTTTCGGATGAAGGAAAATAATTCTCTCTTTTTCTCCTTTTCCCTTAACTTTAATTAGCTCTCTTTCAAAATCAATATTTTCAGATTTTAGATTAATTACTTCGCTAATTCTAAGTCCTGCATAGTAGAGGAAAGTGATAATTGCCCGATGAGTTAGGTTATTTGTTGATGAGATTATTTTTTCAATTTCTTTTTTTGAAAGAACCTTTGGGAGGTTTTTGCTGGACTTTGCAATTGGGATCTTAGCAGCAAATTTTTCTTCAAGAACATTTTCATAAAAGAATTTTAGTGCAAAATAGGTGCTTCTTAATGTTGACCTGCTATTTTTTGATTTACTTAGCAAATATTTTTTAGGTTCAAGACCTGAATCCAGAAATCTAGAAACAATTGAAACATAGCTTTTTGCAGTTTCATGTGAATATTTTCGTATTTTGCATTCATTAATTAGTTTTTCAATAAGAATAAATCTCTCATTTTCTTTCATTTGAAAAATAAAATAACTCTTAAAATAAAAAACTTCGCTTTAACTCCCAAATAGCTAATTAATCCAATGTTTTAGGAATGTAATAGGAGTTATGCTCAATTGCTCGTTGACAAAAATTTATATCGTTCAATAATAATTATAATTATTATGGTTCAAAAAGACAAAAAAGAAGACACCTA
>CAYTAB010000044.1:0-2852 GCA_964435825.1 Candidatus Woesearchaeota archaeon | reverse complement strand
CAAATCCCGCGGTTTCATATCCACAGCGTAAGTATTCTTTGACCTGCCATTTTTGTATTCAATTCTTGAACTTTTCACTTGAACGCTGCGGAATTTTTTGTGTAGTTTTTGCTTTCGCATTCTTTCTTTTCGTCTTTTTCATAATGTTTATCAAATTCTTGCAAAATACTGGGATTATAAAAATCCTTATGCGTCCTTTTAGGATTATCTGGATCTAGAAATCGTCGATGAGCATATCTATTATTTTTAATACATTCTTTTCTTATTTCATGATACTTTTGATTAACTTTAAAATTTTTGTAGCGCTCTCTCATCTTATCCGTAAGTTTTTCGTAGTCCCAAGGATACAATTCTTTAATTTTGTCATCAGATAATTTCATTCGTGGCGCGTTCGGATCAGTAGTTGGATTAATTTGTACAACATTTTTCTCCTTTGATATTTGAGCGGGTACAACATCTCCAATTAAACGAAGAGTAGGTTGACCCCCTTCTTCAAATTTTCCTTTATATATAAATGACAATTTCGGAATAAGTTTTTCATCTATTAATAGCGTTCCCTGTTGTCCCCTAATTTTTCCATGAATAATATCTAACAGTGCACTGTTCTCTGGACCAATATTAGCAATTTGCTTAATAAGTGCCATCCAATTATTTCTTTCTTCTTCTTTCGCTTGATTTATAATTTGGTGCAATTCTGAATATTCAATGTTTTTACTTTGTCCTCTATATCTGTAATAAATTTCTCCATTTTTTAAATCTTTTCCACTATTTTTTTTACACATCACCGGTTTTATATTATTCTTAAAAACATGAATATATCCAAAATACTTTTTGTTTTCCTCTACACCACCAATTTCCCATTTTATTTCTGGAGAGAAATGGTCTGATAAAAAAGAAGTGATTTTTTCTTGTTTAATTTCGTTAAACTTTTGAAAATTTATTCCTAATAACTTACGAGGTGAATCTTTTACTCCAAATAGAATTATCCCCCCTTTATTATTAGCAAAAGATGCCATAATACGACTATATCTGGATAAATATCCTAAATTAAATTTTTCTTTAAATTCTAAAGTTGAACTTTCTCGAGATATTAATCTTCTATGCTCATCTTTTTTTGATAAGATTTTATAAATTTGTTCATCAATAGTATTCATATTTAAAGGTCACCTCCAAAAATAATTATCAATCTCTTCTCTTACCTCTTTAATTAATTTTTTCTTTTCATCTTTTAATTCAAATGCTTCTTTTACTAATCTCGTAATCTCATCAATAGATTTTTTATCTAAAATTGGAATTTCAAAATCAAGAACATGATTTGATATTGTTGGGATAGTTGATTGTATAACTGTATATCTTTCTGTTTGATATCTTGCTACTTCCTTTATTGTCAAAACCAAAAATAAATATTCTGGTGTTAAATTATATTTTTTAGCTTCATGTTTTAATCTTACTCTCTTAATGTGGCTTTGAATAATAACTTTATCTTGAGGTGTGAGCATTGCTACAAGTCCAATTTTTCCATCATTATTAAAAAGCACATCTCCGGTTTTAATATCTTGCTTTAATTCTTGATAAATTTCTTCTGGAATATAAAAGTCAGGAAATTGATCAACTTCATAATTCACTAGATCAGAAGTTCTAACAAAAGGAATATCAGTATCCTTTTTGTCTAAATATTTGTTGTAATTAACACTTCCAACTTCATCACCTTTTTTTACTATGGCAATTTCGCCAAGTGGAACAGTTTGCCATTTATTTTGAATTGCTTTTAGTGTATTTACATAGAGAGGATAAGAAAAAGCAGGTGTCCAAAGGTCATCTTTTGCAAAATCAGAAAGTTTTACTGAATAGTGTTTTTCTTTTTTAATTTTTGAAAAATCAATATTAAGTTTTTTATAAAATAGATTTTGAGCTTGTTGTAAAATTGTAAGAGATTTTATTTCATTTTCTTCTATTTTTTTAGCAAAAGTTTCAAGTTTATTATTTTTTATTATCGGAATTTCTAATTTTTTTGCATTTCCTGCACTTAATATTTTTTGTCCTGTTCTTGTTAATAATGAATGAATTAATTCTTGACCAAAACTACTATTCAAAAAATAAGATACAAAATAAGGAGAAATATTTTTATCTCTTATTCTTATTCTTGCAGAATTATCATTAAATACACCAAGTTTAACATTTGAGGGTATGACAGCACAAGAACCTAAATAATTTCCAACAACACTTATTAGAATATCGTTCCCTTTAATTCTATTTCTTTTTTGAGTTTCAAATATTTTTTTATCTAAATAAACTGTAGTTTGAAAATTAATTTGATATTTTTTAATATCAGCAGTTCTTATGAACATAACTTCGGCTTCAATTTTATCTTTATATGTATCTGGCTTTGGAGATTGCCCTCTTATTATATTTTCAGATATGGTTCCTAATTTTTTAAATTCATACTTTTTTTTTGCGTTTTCTAAAATAGTTTGAAATAAAAAAAACTTTGGTTCAAGTCTTGTCGTAGATTCTATCTTTTTTGCAAAAGTTGTTGTAGTTTTAATTGCCATATTTAACCCTTAAAATTTAAAATTATGTTTCTTTGCCCATTTTTTAAATTCTTCTGGAATTTTGGCAATATCATCATCTTCTTTCAAATTTCCTCTTCTATCATGACCGCAAGTTTCCGCTATTGTCATAAAAACAGGATAATTATCTGGAATATTACTTGTTTTTAGTAAAACTAAAATACTTGTTTTTGTTCCAGTATTTGGTTGAAATGTTTCTATAGGAACATCAATCACAGCAACTATTCTTGCTTGTTTCATTATAAACTTTCTTATATAACCTAATTGATTATTTCCGTAAAT
>CAYTAB010000043.1:0-2998 GCA_964435825.1 Candidatus Woesearchaeota archaeon | reverse complement strand
AAAAATGAGCTAGTTCATTTAATTTTATTTTTTTATCTTGTCTTCTTAAATTTATATTAATTCTTTTGCCGTTCTTTATTTCAGAAAAAACAATTATTGTTTGTGAAGGCATAGAAAAACTTATTTTTGTTGAGATAATTGAAGCTAGAGGATATTTAGGATTTATAAAATATAGATGCATATCTAAATCAGGATAATGTTCTGATCTTTTTTTAAAATTTTTCACCCATTTTTTAACTTCTTTTTCAATTATTTGATTGTACTTTGTTAGATATTTAACATCTTTAAAAGATTTAGCATTTAGAAGTTTGATGAAATGTTTTTGCATTTCTTTTTGATTGTATCTTATTGAATTATCAATGCCTTTTGTAATTTTTCCTAATTCAGAATCAATTAAATCTTTTTTTGTTTTTATATTATATTTTTTATAAACTTTTTCAACAAATTTTTTTTGTTTATCAAAAGCACAATCACCAATAATACCAATCAGTGCAACCCAATCTAATTCTTTGGTGATTTTAGGATTTATTTTAGAAAAAAGATAATAGCACATTAAACTTGCTGGATATTTAAAAGGTTCATTAGAGATATCTTCAGCCTTTATGATTGTTGTTCTTTTATCTTTAAATTTTTTATTTTTTGGATGATGGTCAATAATTAATATATCTGAAAATTTTTTTAATTTTTCAAATTCTCCAGGAGTAGTATCTACTGCTAAATCTAAAATAATTATTTTGTTTATTTTGTTTTTCTTTAAATCTTTTAAATTTTCTTTTGTTATTCCAATTTCTCCTCTTGGAGGATTTAATCTCAGAGAAATATTTTTATTTTTTAGTTTTTTAATGCATGATGCAGTGATTACAGCAGAACTTAAACCATCAGAATCTGCATGATGAATTATTGCAACTTTGTCTTTTTCAGAAATTTTTTCTATAAATTTTTTGAACTTTTTGAAGCAATTCATTTTTCTTGTTTTTCAGAGGATTTTAAGATATATAATTTTTTGTTTTTAAAATCCAAGAAAAATAACAACAAATTTAAAAAGAAAGATTAATTAAATAAATTTATGAAAAAGAGTGTGGTAATATTATTGCTATTTATATTAACTGGAGTTCTTTACAATGGAATTATTTTTGCACAAGAAGATTCCCAAAATCTTCAGGATTCTGAAACACAAACTCAGAATATTGAAGCAGAAAAAGTTGATAAGGCTTATGCTTGCCTAGAAAACAAAATTCAAGGAGGAAGATGCGCAACACTATCTCCTGAAGAAAAAATTTTTGTTTTAATGGCTATTGGAGGATGTAAAGATGAGGTGATTGCAGATTCAGTTTCTAATGAATACTGGACAAGTGCTAATCCAAGCATTAAAATGACTTCTCAAGCAATTTTAGCATTAAGCAAGGCAACAACTTTTAACACTAAACCTGCTGAAGAGTGGTTATTGAAACAGCAAGGTTCTCCAGAAGACATTGATTGGTATCTTGAAATTGAATCAGATTCAGAAACAGAATGTACTATTGCCTATGATGGTGCTACTTATCCAGTTACTTTAAAAGAAGATAAAACTCTAAACCAAGGAGCTGGAAATTGTTTATCTTTGTCTCAAAATAATTATTGGCTTAAAATAAATCCTGGATGTTTTGATAGAGAATTTGAAATTTCATGTGATGAGGATTTTTTAACTGCTTTAATTTTTAAAAGAGAAACATCAAATGTAATTCATGTCTCAGATGTAACAAATTCAGCTTCTGCTAATGGAAGAACTTATGAAAAAGTTAATTCAGCTTGTTTCTTGCAAGGAGGAGAATGCGATTATGAAGGAACATTATGGGCAGCAATGGTTTTGAATTATAAAGGATACGACACTTCTGCATATATTCCTTACTTAACAACTCTTGCTGAAGAAAATTCTCAATATCTTCCAGAATCTTTCTTATATTTAATAACTCAGAGCAGTGATTATAGAACAGATTTATTATCAAAACAAAGAAACAATAAATATTGGGATGCATGGAAAAATAAATTTTATGACACTGCTGTTGCATTATATTCAATAAGTGATGAACCTGTAGAAAAAACAAATGCTAAAAATTGGCTTTTAGAAGTGCAGGGAGAAGATGGTTGCTGGGAAGGAAATGTAAGAAACACTGCTTTTATTTTAGCTTCAATATGGCCAAGGCAAGTAGATGTTACTAAAAGCAGTTGTGAGCCAACTTATTATTGCATGTCTGAAGCAAGTTGTGTTGGAAGCATATTAGAGGAATATGATTGTCCCGGTGTTTTAAAATGCTGCAGTGAGCCGAAACCTATTCTAACTTGTTTAGAACAAGAAGGAGAAATCTGCTCTCCAGATGAATCTTGTGTTGGAGGAACTGTTGTAGAAAGTTCAGATACAGCAGCAGGAGAAGTTTGTTGCGTTGGCGGAAGCTGTGAAGTAAAAAAAGCAGAGTCAGAATGCGAGGCTTATGGAGGCGTATGCAGGCCTTTTGAATGTTTAGAAAATGAAGAAGAAGCTCCTTATCTTTGTGAATTTAGTGAATTTGGAGACTTATGCTGTGTTGCTAAAAAAGAAAAACCCAAATCTAATTTAGGTATTATTATTTTCTTAATGTTTTTGATTTTATTAACAGTTCTTGGAATTATTTTTAGAAAGAAACTAAGGCCTTTTTTTGAAAAAATAATAAATAAATTTAAATCAAAACCTGGTGAAGGACAAGTCACAGGAAGATTCCCAAGGCGTCCAGGAACTCCTCCTGCTCCGCCATTTGTAAGAAGACGTCCTGTTTCTTTAACCCCAAGAGCTTCAGGAGCAAAGCCAGGAATTTTTCCTAAGGGGCAAAAAGGTTCTGCTAATATTGATGCTATTGAAGAAGTAGATGAAGTTTTAGAAAAATTAAAAGATATGGTGAAAAAATAAATTAACCTTAAAATACTAAAATTTATTAATGATATTTTCTAATATTTTCTATGAAAAAAATAATCTTAATTACAGGTG
>CAYTAB010000042.1:0-3002 GCA_964435825.1 Candidatus Woesearchaeota archaeon | reverse complement strand
TATTCTTATTTTTATTTAATTTAGCCTGAGCTACTAAATATTCAAAAGCATGACTCCGATTAGCAAAAATCTTTTCATTAATCTTTTTATCAATCCATTTTAAAAAATCATTATCAATGGTTAAAGTAATTCGTTCTTTAGCCAAAAGGTTACCTCCAGTCAAGAGCGATGTTCATACTAAATAATACTATTACATATTAAATGATTATTTATAAGCTTTCGTAATTAACAGTATGAAGTTAAGGGCGTTATGCTGATTTTTAGTATAAAATCATTAAAAAAATAAAATATTTAATTAACAGCAGAAAAAACTACAAAGATAAATAATAATCTCTCATTAAAACAGCATCCTGTTCGAGATTTGGTGACTCACAAGTAATATATCCTGAAACCTTATTTGATTTTAACACCCTTAAAACTGCCTTATAATTAAAATCAGATTCTTTTAAATTTAGATGATTTTTTTCACCTTTTTGGCCAAAAGCAATGCCAGACACATGCATATGCAAATCTTGAAATGCTTTATTTCCCAAAGCCTCTTTAATTTGGTTTAAAATCTGTTGAAACTTAGCTTCAGTATTAATTTTTCCAAGAGAACGTGCATAGATATGTGAAAAATCAACACAGGGCCAGATTATGTCAAACTCCTTAGATAACTCAACAATTTCCTGAATAGTTCCAAATTGACTTTCCTTACCTGTTGTTTCTAAAGTTATTTTTAAATTTTTAATACCTTCTTCTTTTAATTTATCAATTAATAACTGCAGTGAATTTCGGATATTTGAATATGCTTTTTGCTTAGAATCTCCTAAATAAAAACCTGGATGAAAAGTAAGAGATTTAACTCCTGCAATCTCACATATTTTCGCAGCACCAACAATCCGAGCAATACTTGCATGTAATTTTTGTTTATCCTTTGCATTTAAATTAATATAATAAGAACCATGCGAAGTCAGTATAACATCTTGCTCTCTAGCAAGTTTTTTAACTTTCTTAGCATCATCTTTCTTCAACCAAGTCTGGTAAACAAATTCAAGTTCCATAGAACCTAGCTTAAGTTCATTAATACGTTCAATCCCTGAAAAAACATTATGCAATTTCGAAGAATTAGGAATTCCGCCAGTACCAAATCGCAGCATGATTATAAAATAAATGCAACAACTAAACCAAGAATGCAGATAATTGTTATAAATATAAGCACATGAGATGGATGAAGCATAATTTTACTTGGATATTCACTATCATAATATTGAACAATACCTCCCTCACTTGAAGGTAACCTTATTTTATTATTTTTTGCCATTTGAATCTCCTTGAAAAAGGTCTTGCTCAAAATCGAGCATACCTTAATGAAACTTTTCGTGCTTCTTTGATAAATCTTTCTTTTTAAAAAAGATTTAAAGGTGAGAAATAAGCCGCCTTCTGTAACCTGTGCTGGAACAGCATTCAGGACGCAGACATTCAACTAAGCGAGACAAAGCTCTTGCACTCACCTAAGTTAGCATATTTCACCTAACCTTAAGCAACCTCATTTACAATCATTGTACGCTAAAGATAGTTGATTTCTGTTGCCAACTGAGCTGATTAAAGCTCACGCATAGCGCTAGGTATTTGAGTGGGCGGACTTTCCTCAGTTCTTCTAACGAATATCTATTCGCTTTAAAAACCGATAGTCTGCTATCTCACCTTTTAGAGCTTTTCTTTTAAAAAGAAAATCTCTAGCAAAAGAAACACTCTTCTGCAAAATAAAAGGGAAAATTATGCTTTAAAAAGATTATTGTTTAAAAATCAGAAGTGTTTTTTTCAAAATCTCTTCTTATTCTATTCACAAATGAAGAAAGCGGTCCATCAACACCCTTATCTAAAATTTCACTAGTTACCTTATGCAAAAGGCTGCCCTCTAAACTTTTGTCTCTCATTTCAGAAACAACACTATAAAAATCAGGGGCTGTAATGCTATATGAAATTAAATAACTTAGCATATCCTCTTCTCTTTTATTTGTTTCATAAAATGAAGTCATTTTCAATAAACAATCACTAACTATTTAAAAAAGTTTGCATTAAATCATTTCTCAAAAGGATTTTCTTCAAACTCAAAAGCACATCTATTTTTTATATATTTTCCAATAGAGGTATAAAACTCATAATCAAGCAAAGAGTCATATAAAATTAATGTATTATCTTTTAAAAAAAGCTCATGTAAAAGAGTATTATCTAATTTATCAATTAATTCTTTTAATTCAGATTCAGAAAATTCCTCAATTTTTAAGAGCTCTTTTTCAAAATTAACTGGCTCAAAACCAACATTTAAGGCTAATAAACTTCGGGTAGTATTCAAATCAACTTGTTTATGATATTTAGCATTATAAAAATTAATTACATAATCTCTTTTTAATTTTAAGTTATTGCATTTCTCTTCAAGTTGCTTTTTTAAAAAATTAAAATCTTTTTCTTCCTGTTCTGAAAAAACTAAATCTTCTGCATTCATAAAAAAAATAAAAAACAAAGCTATAAAAAAATGAGTATAAAAAAGAAAACAAATCTCAATTTATTGAATTGAATTCATTGCACTACACTTTAACAAATATGATATATCTATGAATTTCTTCACAAAAAAAATTGTAATCAGTGATGGAGTTCTACACACATAGAATATAGACTTTTAGTAACTGCGGGCTGAATGCCTCGTTACCTTAGCACTTACACCCCAGTTCTATCAAACTCGTCTTTTACGAGAGTCTAAACTGTCTATTTTCGAGGAGGGCTTCGTTCTTAGATGCTTTCAGAACTTATCCCATTCGCGCGTAGCTGCTCGGCCTGCCTTATCAGACAACCGATACACCAGAGGCGCGGACCCTTCGTTCCTTTCGTACTAAAAGGTTCTTCCTCTCAGACAGCCAACACGCCCAGTAGATATCAAACAAACTGCCTCACAGCGTTCTGAACCCAGCTCATGATGCCTTTTAATCAGTGAACCCCTGCACCCTTGGTAGCTTGTGCAC
>CAYTAB010000041.1:0-3449 GCA_964435825.1 Candidatus Woesearchaeota archaeon | reverse complement strand
TTAGCACAAATAGGACAAATTCGTTCTTGTTTCATATTATAATCTTGATCTAAATCACAAATTGCTAATTTACACTCAGCACACTTCTCAGTAGATTCATTGTGAATATGAAAAGCGCAATTTTCTTTTATTTCTCCATCAAAGCTCATTTCAATACAAAATTCTGGAGAAGTTTTTTAACTTTATCTATTGCTTGAAATTTCTGATTTGATTAATCAAAGGAATGTTTCCCGAAGATAATAAGTCTTAAAATAATAGCGATAAATGTTGAGCTGAAATGGATAATCCTTATGAAATTGAAGAACGTGAGTATAAACATTGGGCAACAGTTGTAAGTGAACAAGCAATCCAATTGTTTGGTAATAATCAAGTTGTGGCAACTGGTTGGGCTCCTAGCGGATATTATCACATAGGCAATTTTAAAGAAGCTGTGACTTGCCGTGCTATTTACAATGAATTGAAAAATCTAGGTGCAAAAACACGCTTTATTCTAAATATTGATGATGTTGACCCTTTTGATAAAGTACCTTCTTTTTTCAAAAAGGATTATGGAAAAGAGCTTCACAAATATATAGGTTTTCCAATTAATCAAGTACCTGATCCATTAGGTTGTCATAATTCATATGCAGAGCACTTCATCGCCAATGCTTTAAGTATTATGGAATCATTTGATGTAACACCTGAAAATCTTAGTACAGCAGAACTTTACAAGAAAGGAGAATATGACAAATATGCAAAGTTATTCTTAGAAAAAAAAGAACAAGTATATCAATTAACAGAACAAATTACTGGTTCTAGAATGGAAGAATTTATGCTTATCCAGTGTCCAAAGTGTGGTAACCTTTCAGCTCCTAAGATGACAGGCTTCAGTATTGAAGATGAAAAAATATTTGTTGACATTGAATGTAGGAAAGAAAAAAAAGGCTGTGGTGAAAAAAGTTCAATTCAATTGGGTGAAACAACTTGGAAACTTAAATGGCGTTTAGATTGGGCTTCTAGGCAAGATTTCTTGGGTGTAACTGTAGAATCTTCAGGAAAAGATCATGGTGTAGCTGGGGGTTCAATTGATACTTCTTTAGCAATACATAAAGATATATTCCAAAAAGAAAAACTCCCTCTCTTAATTCAACACGGTTTTCTTACTTTTGGAGGAAAAAAATTAAGCGGTAGTTCTGGCAGTGGTATGCCTGTTACTGAATTTCCAAAAATTCTTGACCCAACAGTTTTTTTGTATAAAATCTATAGACAAAATCTAAGAACCGATTTTGATTTTAATGTAAGTATAGATGTACCTAAAGTTGCAGCAGAATTTGATCAAGCTGAGAAACTATATCTTAGTAAGGAAACAATAGAAAAAGATAAAGCTTCCAAAAAAATAATCAAAGCATATGAGCTGGCGCTTATTGACAAACCTACGTCCAAACCAGTTATTAGAATTGATTATGGGCATCTTTCTACAATTATGCAAGTGTGTCTCTTTGATCAAGAAGTAACCTTACAAAAATTATATGAAACAAATTATATTCCAAGAAAATTGACAGATTATGAGTATGATCTTTTTAAGAAACGATTTGAGAGAGCTAAATATTGGTTGGAAAATTATGCTGATGACAGAATTCGATTTAAAGTACTAGATGTTCCAGACTGTTCTCAGGTTCAAAAAAGTACTACTGACATTATTTTGTCTCTAAGTAAAGCAATAGAAAATCTGCCTGAAGATATACATGGTGATGATATTACACAATTCTTATATGAGAAAGCTAAAGCAAATGAAATTAAACCAAAAGACTTTTTCAAAGCTTTATATCTAATAATTTTAGGTAAAACTTTTGGACCAAGAGCAGGGACGCTTATTGAAGCAATAGGAAAGGAACGTGTAATAGCAATGATGAAAAAAGCTTTATCTTGTTTTTAATTTAGCTGTCGATAACGAAACATATACATAGTTCGTTATTGTTTTTTTTTGTAATGAGTGAAGTACTTAATATTGTTCTTCTTGGATTGGAAAATGCAGGAAAAACGACTCTTCTAAATACATTAAAAGGAGAAAAATTTAGAGAAACAAGAACAACAATTGGAATTAATGTGGATCTCATAAATTATTATGGATACAAATTTCAAGCAATTGATATAGGAGGACAAAGAGTATTTAGAGATACATTGTGGCCCCAATATACAAAACTTGCTAGTGGTGTAATTTATATTTTTGATATATTTGATAAAAGTAAGTTAAGTGAAGCTAAAAAATGGTTTGATGAAATCCAAACATGGGTAACAGAAAAAGCTGTATTTCTCTTTTTAGCAAACAAAATAGACCTAAAAGAAGAAAAACAAGATTTTATGTCACTTGATGATATAATAAAAAGTTTTAATTTGGAAAGATTTTCTCTCTATCCAGAACAAAGTTTTAGAATTTTTGAAATTTCTGCAAAAACTGGAAAAAATGTGGACATCGCAATCAAATGGCTGTTTGAAAAATTATCAGAGCAAATTAGAAAGCAGACAAATCTTTCTTTCATTTTTGTACATAACAGTGATTTTAAGTTAATATATGTTAATTCTGAAAAAGTGAAGATCTTGGAAAAATTGTTATTAAAACAAGTATCTCAACTTAGAAAAAACAATAAAAAAATTTCATTTTTAAATGTTGAAGAGTATAAACTATTTTTTTATGTTGATTCTCGATTTAGTATTATTCTTGGTACAAAAGAAAATTTACCTCAACAGTTCTTCATAAATGTAGCTATAGAAATAGCACATGAGCTAAAAACAAACCATCTTCCGCTAAACCGTTATGAACCTGAACTAGATGGAATAATAAACGGAATTTTATTAAAGGAAAAATAATTAAGTTAAGTAGTAAAAATATAATTGACCAATGACTATTATTTTTTCACGTGATACTACTACTTTAATTGAAGGGCATTTTAAACAAAATCAAATAAGTGTTTCCAATAATAATGAAGATATTGAAATTATAATTACTTCTGTAACTAGAATCTTTAAAACTGTGCAGAAACAGCAAGGCAAAGAAGTTCACATACTTCAATTAACTTTTGGTAAAGAAGGTAGCATTTTAATTTATCGTAAAGATGATAATGAAGATGCTGCTGATATAAAATTTGTACTTATTTTAAATCCTTTGTTAAATATTCCTGAATTAAGAAATGAAATAACAAGCCTATTAAGCAATTATTTGGACGATTTAGAAGCAATAACAGAAGATGCAGTTATAGATCTTTTATTACTCTTTGAACAAAAAGAATCAAAAGTTTTTCCTACGAGTTTTCTCGACTATTTACCGCTCTCAATAAATCCTATCTTTTTTTTAGCTGAAAATCAATTGGGCAAAAGTAAACCTGTTGGGCCAAATCTACCACTTTTTAGTGTTAACCATCCTATATTGAAAATTTTTAACTCTGTTTTGTTAAATAGACATCCTGTTATCA
>CAYTAB010000040.1:0-3626 GCA_964435825.1 Candidatus Woesearchaeota archaeon | reverse complement strand
ATGGCTGTACAAATGCACAGGAATATGATTTTTCAACAGATTTAGCTGACCCAAATAGCTATGATTTATCTTGTTATAATGGTGGTTGCACTGGTGCTGCAGTAACTGAAATAGGGGCCAGCAGCACAACTTTCACAATATTAATAATCTCCGTATTTGTTTTAATTGGTTCGGCAATTATTTACACCCTTTGGCGGCGAAAACGGAGGTTCTAGCTCGTTTTTTTTTCTTTTTCTTTTTTAGACAAAATATAATGTTTTTTGACATAATCCTATTTTCTATTATTTTTGTCAATTATCTTATTTATACATAATATGTTTAATATATTTTACAATGGAAGCTATTCTCAAAAATTTGGTTGAAAAAAAAGTGTCTTCAGATTACTTTACAGATAGGTTAGTTCAATTAACAAAAAAAGACCTCTTAACTGAATTAGATGATACTCTTGAATTTTTGACATATCATCGTGTTGAGATTCAAAAAGAACAAAAAGAGATTTATAGCCATCTTGATTGGATGACTGCTTTTTTCCATAATTTGATTAGTATTATTGATTCTACAAAAACCTGCCCAGAACAAGGTAAAAAATATTTAGAGTTATATCAGCAATACTGGGATCTTCTTGAACAAAATCCAGCTATTAAAATCTTGGAAGAAAAAACAGAATATGGTTTTCTTGGAGAACAATACAAACATATTACTAGTGGAGTTAAAAAACTTGAATTAATAAAAGAAAAACTAAAATAAGTTATAATTAAAAATATGTTATTAAATACTTTAATAAACAGTTAAATGATTTGATTTTAGCTTTTTGCTAAAACCTCAATGTTTTTAAGATACTTTTCAGTATCAAATATCCATTCTTTTTTTTCAATATCAAAAACTTCCCAATACTTGAATTTCATAAAATCTCTATTCCATACTTTCCAGATTTCTTTTTTATCTTCAATTAAATATTCAAAGTTTTGATAATTTTTTGCAATCTTAAGTATTTCATATATTTCAATAAATGAAGAAATCACAAAGATAATCACCCTGCAATCTTTTTCAAACTCTCTTGAAGGATAAATAATTGTTTCAATTGCATGGCAGCTTATTTTATCTGAAAGTTTTCTTAGTTCTTCAATATTGTTTGAGTTTAATTTTAATTTAATATATGCAGAAAGGTTGTTTTTCTGACTGAAAAAAGGTTTGTAATAAACTCTTACCTGATCAAAAATGTCATTAAATCTGTTTTGAAGTTTTTTATTTAGTGTTTGGATATATTTAATTGCTTGATCTGGATTTTGTTTATATCTGATTTTTGAGTTTCCAATAAATTTCCAGGCATTTTCTTTAAGATGTTTATATATTTCAATCCAGACTCTTTGCGAGCTAAAAGACTCTCTAAATTGTTCAAAAACAATTGGAATTATAAATGGCTCTTTCTTTATAAAATCAAGCATCTTAATTTCGCGTTTTTTTACTTTTATGTTCTCAATAAAGTAAGTGTTATCAATTGATTTATTAAAATTTAATTCACCATTTTCATCAAATATCTCATGAAATGGAGAATAGATATTTGTGACTTTATCTGCTTTAAGCAAGAAGTATTCTTTTACTAATTTTTTGCTCTTTATTTTTTTTAAAATAAGTTCAAAATCTTCTAATTTTTCAGGAGGAATTAAATATGAAGCAAGATACTGCTTTTTAAAGAGATTATTTCTTCCAACAAAGCTTCCTTGAAGATGCGGGATTATTTTTAGAACTGCTTCACTAATAGGTTCACTAAAAATAACAATTACAGAAATTAATCCAAAAGCATTGAAATTAATATAGGGATAATAATCAAAAGAATAATCATTTGCTTCTTGTTCTTTAAGATATTTAAACCATCTAAGTAAAGTTCTTGATGAAACATCTAGAAACTTGTCTTTTGTATGTTTTTCAACTTCAGAAGGGGTCATCATTTTTTGGTTTGTAGTTAGATGATAAATCAATTTAAGAATATCTTTTGAATACATTGAATAGGCCATAAATTTTTTTAAACATTTATAATTAATATATTTACTTGTGACAAAAAAAAGAGTTTTGTGTCATTTATAACTTATATCTTAGATTAATGATATATAATTTAATACAAGATAATCTTTTGTTTGTGTTAAATATAATAGCTAATGAAGTTTGATAACTTTTTTATATTTATCAAACTAAATATAGGTAGAAAATGAAAATATATAATATAAAAAAAACAATTTTGTTTTTGGTTCTGATAAGTATTTTTATCTTACCTGTTTATTCTTTAAGTGATGCAGATAATGATTTATATACTGATGAGTTTGAGACTCTTTTATCTACAGATCCTGCAGACCCATTGAGCAAACCTGAATGCTGTGGCGGAGGAGTTAATGATATTGATAATGACGGATATCCAGATTTTGTTGAGAAGCTTGCAGGAACAAATGAGTTAGATCCAAATTCTGTTTTGGAAATACCTGCAAGACAAGATAGTGATGGAGATAAAATAAGAGATATTTTAGAGATTTATTATTATGGAACAGATCCTAATCTTGCAGATACTGATGGAGATGGAATTTCTGATTACGATGAGATAAGAGCAAACTGTTGTGTAAACAAAGAAGAAGATAATGATAATGATGGTTGCACAAATGTTCAGGAATTTGAATTAGGCACAAACCTAAATGATCCGTTGTCTTATGATGAGTCTTGTTATAAAGAAAAAATATCAGTGGATATTAAAATTCCAATAATTATCGGAATTTCTGCACTTATAATTGGATTTGGATTAGGATATTCTTTTTCATGGACCAAACGCAAGAAAAAGCTTTAATTAGCTTGTTTTTTATTTTTTTCAATCAATCTTTTTAATAGTTGATGTTCTGATTCTTCATTAATTAATTCATTTAAAATCTCTTTTTTTAAAGATAGGTTAATCAAATCATTTTCAGTCATTTCTTTAAGTTCTTGAAGAATCTGCAAAGGGCTTTCTTTTCTTCCTTTTTGAGTTATGAGATAATAAACCAAGCGACGGGTTTTGTCTTTAATATCTTCTTTTTTATTCATTAGGATTTTTTATTATAATAATATATAATCTTATTTGTTGGTTTAAAAATTCTTAGAAGTTAGAATTAAACACTTCCAACAGCTAGTTTGGAATTCTCCATTAAATTTGTTGCAGTTATTTTTGGAGTTGTTTGAGGTAAGTAAGCATAAAAATCATTTTTACCTCCTGCATATGCTGGTTTAATTACAATCTGGTCTAATGAATTACCAAGATACTTTTCAATATATGCATTTTTTTTAATATATTTGCTTAATCGAATATAATAAAATGCACCTGAATTATCTTTTATAAGCATTGGAGTGTTAATTAATACTTGTTCAGTTTTAATTAATTCTGATTCATTTGAGTCAAAGCTGACCTGAAAGGCAGTTATTTGTTGAGAATTAATTAGATTTTGCATATATTTGATAGTTGAAGAAAGTGTAGCTTTTAAAAAACAGTTGTTGTTGTTTTGTTTTAGTATCATAAAATTTTCTAAGAAATTGTTTTATTAAATAGTTTAGGAGTATTGTCCAATATCCAGTAATTATTCAGTATAAATTTATAATTATATATTGAGCCA
>CAYTAB010000039.1:0-3638 GCA_964435825.1 Candidatus Woesearchaeota archaeon | reverse complement strand
GCAGTTTTTGGAGGAATCACTTTTATTAATGGAGCTAGTGCAATTTTAAATTATCGAGCTGCAAAACAATTCTAAGCTGGGAAACAGGTGCATATCTTTTTAAAGATTAGTTTTCTTTTAGTGTATATTCTTTTTTTTAAAGAGAAAGTGCTAGGGCGAGGATTCGAACCCCGGAAGGCACTAAGCCACAGGATCTTAAGTCCTGCCCCTTTGACCACTTGGGTACCCTAGCATAGTCTAGAAGAACTTATTTTGTTTTTTAAGTGTTTCTAATGTCAGCTTAAATAAATTCTTGTCAGTTATATTTTATTATTAAGATTTGTGTTTGATAAAATAAACAAGTATTTAAAAGCATAATATTAAATATCTTATATAAGGATAGGAAAGTAAAATGGGTTTAATAAATGAAATTTACACTAAAATATTTAAGAATCCTACTGAAGAAAAGAAATCAGAGAGATTAGATCTTGAAGAAATGCTTAAGTTTCTAGAAAGTGGTTCTTCAGATAGATTTGGAGCAAAACCATTAATTGATGATGATGGAAAGATAATTGGTGAACTGATTTTTTATAAAGATCCAGAAGAAAATAAAACAAACTATAATCCAAGTTCAGCATGAATCTTTTTAAGAGAATTTAGTGCAATTTCTGCAAATTCTGGAAAATTAATATTTAATTTCTCACAATAAAGCATTTTTTCTCGATTGCAATTTCGTGCAAAATCCTTTTTTTTAAATCTCTTTGTAATGCTTTTTACTTTAACTTCTTCTAATTTTTTAGAAGGATAAATTAATGCAGTTGCAATAATTAAACCAGAAATTGAATCTGCTGCAATAAGTGCAATATCTATTTTTGATTTTGGCAGTACTGAAGTATTTTCGAAGTTATGAGCTTTAATTGCCTGTAAAGCATCTGATGGAAGCTTTTCTTTAAGCATTTCTGCAGCAATTAATCCGTGCTGTGCGTGATTGTTTTTTGTTTGTTCATAATCAATATCATGAAGCAAGCCAGTTATTTGCCATAAAAGTTCATCTTCATTTAGTTTTTTTGCTAAACCTTTCATAATTGCACTTACTGCAATGCAATGTTTCAGTAAATTATTTTCAGTGATTTCTTTTCTTAACAAAGAACGTGCTTCTTCAAGAGTTATCATTTTATTTATTATTATCAAAAAAAGTTTTTATTTCTTTTCTAAAATCTTCACTTACCTTCATATTCCAATCTGGAGGGATAATTTTTTTGTATTTTGACCAATTGAACCTCTTATCTAAAAATGCAACAAATCCTTTATCTGTTTCTGAACGAATACAGCGTCCTGCTGCCTGCAATGCGCGGTTTATTGCTGGAAAAACATATCCATAATCCCAGCCCTTATGATATTTCTCATCATAATATTCAATTAATGCTTTTTGTCTTAAATCAGGAGGTGCTAATGGAACTCCTACAATTGCAACTGCTTTTAAAAGCTCTCCTGGCAGATCAATTCCTTCTGAAAAACTAGCACCTTGAACTCCAATTAATGCAGCTCCACCACCAATTACACTATTTTTAAATTGATTAATTAGATTTTCTTTTTCAAGTTTTGACATTCTGCGCTTTTCAATAAACAGTTTCTTTTGGCAAATCTTCTCTAAATAAACAATTGTTTTTGAAAGCAAATCATAAGATGAAAAAAATATTGCTGAATTCCCATCAACAGAATTAATGATGTATGCGCAAGATGTTGCAATTTTTTTAAACATGGCTTCAGTTCTAGATTCATATTTTGTAGTGATATCTGGGGACACTAAAACAAGTTTGTTTTTTCTTGGAAATGGATTTTTGTAAGACTTAATCTGAGTTCGTTTTTTGTCAAGTCCTAAGATATCTCTATACATTTCAGAAGGAAGCAAGGTTCCAGACATTAAAATTGTTGAATAAGATGAATTAATTAAAGGCTCTGAAACAATTGAAGGATCAAGGCAGTGATATTCTATTGAAGGAAAGGTTTTTCCTGACTGTGTTTTTTCTTTTCTTAAAATTCGCACAAAACCCTTATCAATATTTGGCCAATATTTCAAGAATAGATTGAACTTAAAAATTTCATCACTTTCATCTCTTTCTTCAATTTCATCAGTTATATCAAAAAACAGCTCTTTAAATTCATTGTAGTTTTGACCTGTTGATTGCTCAATTAAAGAAATAAAATCCTCTCTATTAACATAAATTTCAGTTTCATTTGCAAGCTTTTTTATAGAAAAGGATTGTAGTGCTTTGCTTATTAGAACAATCTTTTCAGATAAATCTGTTTTATTTTGGTCTTTAAGTTTTTCTGCAAGTTTATTGAGCAAAAATGTATTTAGTTTAAGAGTCCAGTCATTCCGAATCCTGTCTGGAAGATTATGAGCTTCATCAATTATAATAATTGTTTTGCTAAGGTCTTTTTGCATTTTTTTAAATAAAATCTGCTGGATTGATGGATCAAAAATATGAAAATAATCTGCTACAATCACATTTGCAGATCTTGCCAAGAGCAGAGAAATCTCATATGTGCATAAATTGTTTTCTTTGCAAAGGTCAATTAGCTCTTCTACATCAAGAGGTCCTTTTTTAAAAAGTTCATTTACAAATTCTTTTGCGTGCTTTGAGTATTCAATTTTTTCATAGCAGTTATTAAAAAAATCACATGCTCTGTCTTTTCTGAGACCAATGCAAAATTCAAAAAAATTTATATTAGATTGTTCAAAATCGCGCATCTTTGGACACATATGTTTTTTTCCTACAAAGTCTACTGCTTTTATTGGATGAATCTTATTTATTTTTTGCAAAGTTTCAATAACTAATTTATGCTGAGCATTTCTTGAAGTTAAAAAAAAGATTGTTAGATTGTTTTCCAATGCATGTTCAATTATCGGTGTCAATGCTGCTGCTGTTTTTCCAAGACCTGTTGGAGCATGAGCAACAAGATGCTGTTTGTTTTTTATTATTTCAGCTATATCTCCAAGAAGTTTATTTTGTTCAGGTCTTACTTTTTCAAAAGGGAAAAATTTCATGTGTTCTTGTTTTAATTTTAGTATAAAAAGTTTTGTGAGATTTGTCTAATATTCATTAAACTTTGAAAAGAATAACCTTATAAAACAAGCTAAATTGTTTTAAGCATGGTAGAAAAAAAGATTGTTAAAAAAGGAGATAAAATAAAAGTTGAATATACTGGAACACTAGACGATGGTACTGTTTTTGATTCCTCTCAACATGATGGTCATTCTCATCCAATTGAATTTGAAGTTGGATCTGGCCAAGTAATACAAGGTTTTGATAAAGCAGTTACAGGAATGAAACTAAATGAAGAAAAAGAATTTAAAATTCTTGCAAAAGACGCCTATGGAGACTCAAATATGCAACTTATCCAGGAAATTTCAAGAGACAAACTTCCAAAAGAACCTGAACCAAAAAAAGGAATGTGGCTTGGTATGCAGACTCCAGATGGTCATACAATAAAAGCAAAAATAATAAAAGTAACAAAAACTGCAATTACAATTGATTTAAACCATCCTCTAGCTGGAAAAGACCTAACTTTTAAAATAAAAGTAGTTGGTATCAGCTAATCTATTTTTTATTTTTTGATATTTATTGTTGTTTTTCTTTTGAAAACTTATCTTT
>CAYTAB010000038.1:0-3681 GCA_964435825.1 Candidatus Woesearchaeota archaeon | reverse complement strand
CTGCAGCAATAAAAAAGAAAACAATAACCTTTACTGGCCCTGTACAATTCCGATTTGGGAGATCTTTGCATAAAGTAGTACTCACGTTTGTAAAAGGAACAACAGTTATGCCCTCGAAAGAGGCAAAGGGACAAGGAACATTTACTGAGACGCATATCTTACCATACTCATTAATCTGTTTTTACGGAATTATTAATGAAAACGCAGCGAAACATACCAATCTTACAGATGATGATGTGAAATTGCTTTTGGAAGGAATGTGGAACGGAACCAAAAATTTAATTTCAAGGAGCAAGGCAGGACAGATACCGAGATTATTGCTAAAAGTGAATTACAAAGAAGAGAATTATCATATTGGGGATTTGGATAAACTGATAGAGTTGAAATCTGAAAAAAATGATGAAGAAATTAGGGATATTTCAGATATAGCTTTGGATGCAAGCGAATTGATAAAGACACTGAACGATCACAAAGACAAAATTAAAAGCATTGACCTGAAAGTTGACGATAGAGTAAATATAGATTTTAGCGATTTGAATAAAGATATAACAATAAACGAAATAAAGTTGGACTGAAAATTATGGTTCAAGAGGAAAATATTAAAAAGATACTGGTATTTGATGTATGGGGGGATTATGCACATTTTAGAAGAGGATATACAACTACTTCCCCCCTTACTTTCTCTATACCTCCAAGAACTGCATTGTGTGGTTTGATCGGTGCGATTTTAGGGCTGGAAAAGAATAACAATAAATATTTAAAATATTTCAAATTAGAACAGGCAAAAATTGGTTTGAGATTATTAACCCCAGTAAAAAAAGTACGAATTGCTGAAAATTTAATTCACACAAAGAATGCAAGGGGTCCAGGAATGAATTTAATAACAGAACGAACGCAGATAAACTTTGAGTTTCTGAAAGATCAGAAGTATAGAATTTATTTTTATCACACAAATGGGGATATTTATCAACAACTGAAAGAGAACTTGATGAACCATAAAGCAGTGTATACTCCCTGCCTTGGACTAAGTGAAAACATAGCAAATTTTAAGTTCGTAGGAGACTTTGATGTGATAATGAAAACTTCGGAAGCTGAATTCTCACAAATTCATTCTGTTTTACCAATTAAAAAAGTTTTAGAAAAAAATGGAATTAAGTTTGACCTTAAAAAAGAATATTTCTCATTAAGGCTACCTGTTGAATTAAATCAAGAACGTATAGTTATAAAATACAGTGATGTTCTTTTTGAAAGAAACGGTAGTCCAATAGAAGCAAAAATGAAAGAGCAATATTTAGAGGTAATTTATGACAATGGAACAAATGAAAACATTGTCTTCATTGAATGAACTAAAATCCCACCCAGATAAATTATTACAACAACATTTGTCAAATGTAGGGAATCTTTCAAGGAAGTTTTTATCCTCAAAAACTTTAAATCTTGATAAGTTTATTGGCACAAAAATTTTAGATGATATTTCTTATTTAATTGGCATTGCTCATGATGCTGGTAAAGCAACGAGGTATTTTCAGGATTATCTCAATGAGAAAGATGAAACGATAAAAAGTAGATTAAAAAATAAGCCTGAAACACACCACGCATTTATTTCTTCAATTTTCACTTATTATGTAATCAAAGAATATCTATCGGATAAAAATTTATTGGGAGGAGACTATTATAAATATTTGCCCATAATTAGTTATCTTGTTGTAAAAAGACATCACGGTAATTTAGATAATGCTGCTGATGAAATCATTGATTTTGATGAAGATAAACAGGATATTTTAGAAAAACAAATAAATTCAATCGATTTTGATAAGATAAAAAAGATATATGATGAGATTTCTATTTTTAAAATAAATTTAGAAAATATTAGAAAAAAATTTGGGAGAACCTACAAACATAATGATTTCAAAAGGAATATAGGTAAACCCGGCGTTGAGATTATACAAAAAGAATATCTGGAGTTAATAAAGGATTTTAAAAAAGATAGAAGATTAATAGAATACATGGACGAAGAACATACATTATTTTACTATTCAATAACTCTACTTTTATACTCAGTACTTCTTGATGCAGACAAAACAGACGCAGCAAATTTAGAAGAGGTAAAGCGAGTTGATATAAATGAGAATATCGTTGATAAATATAAAAAACTAAAATTCAGCAGCAAAGAAGATGAAAATAAGAAGATAAACGACATGCGAAATGAGATTTATAAAGAAGTTCTATCAAATATACAACGCTTAAATTTAGATAAAGATAAAATTTTGTCATTAAATGTTCCAACGGGTACGGGTAAAACACTTACTGCATTATCTTTTGTGCTAAAATTAAGAAAGCGAATAGAAAGCGAAAAAGGTTATAAGCCAAGAATAATATACTCGTTGCCATTTCTGAGCATTATAGACCAGAATTTTGCTGTTTTCAAAGATGTTTTTGAGATGGTTAATAAAGAAAAACCAACTTCAGACATACTCCTGAAGCATCATCATCTGTTGGATGTAGTTTATACAAGAAAAGATGATGAATTTGAGAGCGTAGATAAAGACATAGGAAAAGATCTTCTTCTAATTGAAGGTTGGAACTCAGAGATTATTGTTACGACATTTATACAGTTTTTTTATTCAGTGATATCAAGAAGGAACAGGGCGATAAGAAAGTTCCATAATATCATAAATAGCATTGTTATTTTAGATGAGGTTCAGGCAATTCCACATGAATACTGGCTATTATTAAACAGAACCATAAAATTTTTTGCGGAATATCTCAATACTTATTTTATTTTTATTACAGCTACTCAGCCATTAATTTTTGACGAGACAAAGAAGGAGATAATCCCACTGGTAGAAAATAAAAAAGACTATTTTGAAAAATTAGATAGAGTTACATTGGATTTGGATTTGGAACCAAAAATGATTGAAGATTTTGAAGATATACTAAAAAAAGATTTATTAGAGAACGAAAACAAAGATTTTTTGATGGTGCTGAATACAATTAATTCATCAAAAGTTTTATATAAATTTATCTGTGGTTTAAATATTAAAAATTCAAATATATACTATTTGTCAACAAATATCATTCCAAAGAAAAGATTAGAAAGAATAACAGATATAAAGAAAAAAACTAATAAAAGAAAAATTATTGTAAGTACTCAGTTAATAGAAGCAGGAGTAGATATAGATGTTGATGTTGTTTATCGTGATTTTGCACCACTTGACTCTATTAATCAAGTCGCAGGTAGATGTAATAGGAATTTTAGTGACAAAAAAGGAAGCGTTAAAATTTTCATTCTGAAAGAAGAAAAGAATGGAAAAATATATTATCCTCATAATATTTATGGAACCTTTCTCCCTTCCCAAACAGAAAATGTTTTCAAAGAGATTAATAAAAATAAGATAAAGGAAAAAGATTTTCTAAAATTGAATGAAAATTATTTTGAAAAAGTAAAGATGGGGAAAAGTGATGACAAATCAAAAACAATTCTAAAAAATGTAGAAGAACTTAAGTTTCAAGAATTATCTGAATTCAAACTAATTCAAGAAGTACCTTACAAAGTAGATGTGTTTGTTGAATTTGATAAAAATGCGATCGAATTAAGAGAAAAATATGAAGATATACAAAAAATAAAAGATGGTTTAAAAAGACATGAAGAATGGATAAAAATAAAAAATAAGTTCTATG
>CAYTAB010000037.1:0-3997 GCA_964435825.1 Candidatus Woesearchaeota archaeon | reverse complement strand
CATTCATTAAAAGAAAATAGGAATTTTTTCTTTTTTTAAATTTGTCAAGAAAACATTCATTAAAAGAAAATAGGAATTTTTTCTTTTTTTAAATTTGTCAAGAAAACAAGATTATAATTCGCGTTTTTCTATAATCTTCTTCATTTTTTTTGTAAATTTCTCAGCTAAATCCTTGTAGTAATCATATTGCTGTCCATTAATTTCTGAAATTTCCTTATGAATGATTTTTTTAGAAATAACATATAGTTTGCGCGCAATATCAGTGTATTCTTCATCAGCAAGTCCTGCTTGAACGATTTTTTCATGAACCATATCTGCAACATGTGAAGGTGAAGGTGGGATTTCACCAAGAGACATCAAAGCTGCATGTGCAGAATCAATCATTGCCCAGTATAAATCAACTACTGCCATATCCATTCTTGCTTTTGCCCGCTGCAAACTTGCTGGAGCAAGTGAATAATATGTCCAGACAGACTCATCACTAGGTCGTATTCTACCATTAATTAAAAGTTTCTTTAAAGGATCAAAAAAGCCATGGTCGATTAATGCAATCCCGTCTCTTAAAATATTAATTGCCACTGGATCTCCAGCTCTTACATATTCCCAAAAAGATGTCCAAGTCATTGTTTGAATATGAAGTTTTTCAGGAGAAATATTAGCTACTGTTTTTGCAAGGATAATTCTATATGTCTGAACAATTTCTTTTGATAACTGCATATTTACATCATCAATAATAATTAAAATATCAATATCTGAAGATTTTATTGGTTTAGTTATACTTGAGCCAAATAAAACCAGACCAGCAATAAAATCACCAAGCTCTTTATAAATAGCTTGAGAAAATTTCTTAGCAATCAGTGCATTTGTTTTTGGATAAGATTCTAATTTTTTATCAGAGGGTCGATTTTTTTTAATATTAAATTTCATATATATTGTTTTTATCATCTAATGAATTTAAAAGTTATTTAACTACTGAATAGTATAGTTAAAAATCAATTAAAATCTATTCAAGAGGTAGTTCAGACCACAGTCCTCTTAGCAGAGAGACCCATGCTAATGCCATCTTCGCTTTGCTCGATGCCATGAATAATTAATTAAAAATCAATTAAAATCTATTCAAGAGGTAGTTCAGACCACATTACCCACTCGCGAGGATTTGGTGCCATTTGGCCAAACAAATAATTTGGAGCATAGGTTTTTCCATAATGAGCACCTGAAATCTCTGCAAAACCAACAACATCTGAACCAATTTTGTATGCAGGACTGTTCATTAATCTCCAAGTTTCCTTTAGTCCTTGATAATCATGATGTCCTGGCTCTACAACTGCTTTGCCTGAATAATTTGTTTTCTGCAAATGAGCTAAAAACTCTTTTACAGGTGTATTTCCGCTTCCAATAAGTCCATGTTCATCAACAAAACCCATATTATCTGAAAGATGAACATGACCCAACACATCATCTTTTTGTAATTTTTTTACCTGTTCCATAAGCCATTTATCAAATTCTTCTTTTGGCTTTGTATGGTCAAAATATCTATACCATGTATTAGCATGTGCAACATCAAATGTTGCTTTGATTGAATCTCGTGCAACTTTTTCAGCTTCTTTTTTAGACATTAGTTTAAAGCCCTTATAATTTAATAATGGATTTTCAATTTTTTCTTTTTTATTTGGTATTTTAATTTCTTTCTGAGTTAAATATTCAACCATTCTTCTTCGTGATTCTAAAATAATATCTCTAAGTTCTTCAGGATGGCCACCATATTGTTCAGGAAAAATTAATTCTGGAGCTACAAAAAGCGGTTTTTTAAGATGACGCTCATGACTTTTTTGCCAAGCATATGCTCCAAGCTGTGCATAGCTATCAGCAGATTTTTCAATACTAAATTCTTTCATTGATTTTATTCTTTCTTGCTTGCTCTCTAATTCTGCAATTCTTTGTCGAGCAGCAGCAGCAGTTTCCTGATAATAACTCATACTTTTTTGAGTTTCCCAAAGCTTTTCTTTAAGATATTCAACAGGATTATCATATCTATCTGGTGGAACAAAAAAGACTCTTGGGTCATTAATTTCAGGCACCATCTTCTTTATTTTTTCTGGGTCTGCGCCTTCTGAAAATTTTTCCCAAAATTTCATAGATTCTCTAATCTTCTGCTCTCTTTGCTGAGCTTCATAAAAGCCCTGTTCATACTGGTCTGCTTGACCTTTTTGATGCAAAATTTCTGTTGTTAGTTTTTCCTGATAAAAACGTTTTGCAGCTTCATCATAAATTTTATCTTCAGGAACACCGCTGTCTTTTACTTCCTTAACATAATCTTGCCATTTTTTTTCAACTGGCTGAAATTTTCTTTTATCACTAAGCTCAAACCTTGTAAGAGGCTCGCCTGTAATTTCTTCTTTAAGGTTTTCTTTTATAGGAATAATCCAATTACTCTGATCTTCTCTAACTCCAGAGATTTCACCAGTATATTCATCAACAAGATAGTGAACTGTTTTATCCTGAGTCATTCCAGATTCAAATTGCTTAAAATCTCCGCTTGGAACTTCGCTTATTGGTCTTGGAAATTCTTGTGCATGAACAACAATTGCTCCACCTTCGTCTCCTTCTTTAGAAATGTCTCCGGCAAAATCAATGCTTCGTTTTACTTCTTTTATGCTTGCTTCTCTTGCTTCTTCATTATATCCATTTTGAGTAAGACCTGTCATTCCTGCTACTCTAGGTGTTGCATGAACACTTAAAGAAACATCATTGATTCTAGCTAATTCTTTGATTGCTTCTCTTTCCCAATGCCCATACATACCTGGGCTAATTGCTCCCTGAATGTTTCCCTTTTGAAGAGGTTCATTTAAAAAACCAAGTTCAACATGCTTTGCACCTTGAAAGATTTTTGCTTTAAATGATTCAAGCTGGTCTTTCATTGGAGGCGTAGATATTCCAAGCCCAGCCATGTTCATCATTGGATTTGAGAAATAATAATCTACTTCTGCCTGTTTATCAAGTGCGTGCCAATAATTTCCCTCTGGATTTTCTTCAGACATTTTAATAATCTGCTTTAGGCATTATTTTATTTTTATTCTTTATTTGTTTGTTTTTTGATTTATATAAATCTTCTGAGAGTTCCTCAACGCCATGAATATGAATCTCCTGGATGTTTTCTAGTGCATCTCTTTTTTCATATTTTTTATTTTTATACTGGTTGTCTGTTTTATCCTCTTCCTTAAACAAAACATAGTCTGGAGTTTCTTCTTCTAATTCAATAATTCTTGGAGCTTGTTCAACAATTTGTTCTAATTCTTCTTCAATTTCCTGCAATTTTGGTTCTTCAATGCTAATCTTAGAATCTGGTTTTGGAACCTCTTCAAAAATAAGCTCTTCCTCAATAGCTGCTTTTTGAATAAGTTCTAAAATCTCGTCAACTGTTTTTTTATCAAGATTCTCTTTTTTTAAAAGTTCAGAGTATCTGGCAATTCTGTCTGCTGGAGGCAGCGCCTCAATTTCTTTTTTAAGAGAACTTAATTCAGATTCATTCATTTTACCAAGTGAGGAGATCTTGAGATTTTCTAAATAAATTCTGTATTAAAACAACATTTTCTTTAACTTCTTCTTTTAATTTAGGCTCAGCTTTTTTTGCTTTTAATTCAAGTTTTTTAATTTCTTTTTCTGTAATAACACCTGAGCTTGATTTTTTCTTAAATGCCTTTATTGGACTAATAAATGGTTCAAACATTTCAGAAAATCCTGAAGCAATGGATTTAAACTCAGTGCTTAATGCATTTGTTGATTTTTTTGATTTTTTTGCAGTTTTTGGTTCTGCGCCAATTTTATGCAACTCTTCAGCTTCTTTTAAATATCTATCAAGCTCCTCTCCTAAAGAATCTAAAGAAGAAGTTATTGAATTAAGATATGCTCTGGTTTCATCAAGTTCATTTTCAAGATAAGTATCAATCTCGCTTTCACTCATTACATATCCTTTAAATTCAACATCAAGTTTACCAAC
>CAYTAB010000036.1:0-4452 GCA_964435825.1 Candidatus Woesearchaeota archaeon | reverse complement strand
CCAAGAATTTTTCCACCTGAAGGATTTACAGGAAAAACCCTAAATCCCTTTTCTTTTAAATCTTTCAGAACTTTATAGCCATATTTATTTTTATCTCTTGATGCTCCAATTATAGCATATTTGTTTTTTTTATCAATAATTTTCATCTATAAATGACCTAAGTCTTTTTCTGCTTGTAGTATTCGTTTAACTGCATGAACATAAGCTGCTGTTCTAAAAGACACGCCATACTTCTTAACATACTCTTTAAGCAAAATCTTAAATGTGTTAGTTAATATTGAATCTAGTTTTTCAAGAACTTCTGTTTCTGTCCAATAAAAACCCTGATTATTTTGAACCCACTCAAAATAAGATACTATAACTCCTCCTGCATTTGAAAGAATATCTGGAAGAACAATTATTTTCCGTTTAAACAACTCCTCATCTGCTTCAATTGATATTGGACCATTTGCAAGCTCTATAATCATTTTCGCTTTTATTTGTTTAGCATTGTGTTTTGTTATCACATTTTCAAGAGCTGCTGGAACTAAAACATCAACATTTAATTCAAGAAGCTCTTTATTTGTTATGTTTCTTCCTGAAAAACCAGTTATTTGTTTTTCTTCTTTTTTATATTCAATTAACTTAAGAATGTTTAATCCTTTTTGATTATAAACTCCGCCTTTGCTATCTGAAACTGCAACAATTTTATAACCTGCCTCATACATTATTCTTGCCATATGCATACCTGCATTTCCAAATCCCTGTATTGCAACTGTTGCAGATTTACTAATATTATATTCTTTTGCAGCTTCTCTAAAAACATAAAAACCTCCTTGCGCAGTTGAATACGCTCTTGCTCTACTTCCGCCAACTGACAAAGGTTTCCCAGTTATAACTCCAGATAAATGTTCATTTTTTATTTTATTATATTCATCTACCATCCAACCCATTATTTGCGGGTTAGTATAAACATCAGGTGCCGGTATATCTTTTGTTGGACCAATAAAACTACTAATTTGTCTTATAAATTCTCTACTGATTTTCTCAAGGTCTTCTTTTGTATATTGTCTTGGGTCAATTTCAATTCCGCCCTTTCCACCACCATATGGAAGACCAACAAGTGAATTTTTTAAAGTCATCCAAAAAGCAAGAGCATTAATCTCATTTAAATCAACCTTAGGATGATATCGCATTCCCCCTTTTGTAGGACCAAGAGTATCATTAAACTGCACTCTATATCCTTTAAAAATCTCTAATCCTTTACTAGTTTTTACTGGAAAACTAACTAAAAAAGTTCTTTTTGGAAAAGTAAGAACTTTCAAATCATCTTTTTTTACATCAAAACGCTTATCTGAAAAGATAATACTTAATCTAGTTAATGCATCTTCAAATAAATTAGTCATTTTACTCACCTTTTTTTAAATCAGAATATACGCTTAATACTGCAATTGCTCCATCTGAAATTGCTGTTGCAATCTGTCTAAAATCTTTGTCAACTACATCTCCTGCAGCATAAAAACCTTTCACATTAGTTTGCATATGTTCATCTACAAGAATATATCCTTTTTTAGAAGTTTTTACATTTAAAGATTTAATTAATCTAAGTTCTGGTAATGCTCCAATTTCAATAAATAAACCATCAAGTTTCAGGTTCTTTCCAGATTTAAATTTAACACCTTCAACTTTTTCCTTTCCAAAAATTTCACTAACCTCTTCCTCTAACTTTAAGAAAATATTTTTTTTAGATTTAACAGAATCAACCCATGCTGGCTCCCCTCTAAACTCTTTTCTTCTGTGAATAAGATAAACCTTAGATGCATGTTCAGATAAAATTAAAGCAGAAGTTAATGCAGCATCTCCGCCACCAACAACACCAACAATCTTTTTCTTAAAAAAAGTTGCATCACATGTTGCACAATAACTAATTCCTCTTCCAATAAACTGCTTTTCGCCTTTTGCATTAAGCTCTTTGTGATATGTACCTGTTGCAAAAATAACTTTCTTAGCAAAATAATCTCCAACAGAAGTTTTAATTAAAAAACCTTTTTTTTGTTTTTTAATTTCCTGAACAGACGTAATAGTAATTGGAACTCCCAAAGATTTAACATGTTTCTCCATTTTACTTACAAGTTCTGCTCCAGTAATTGAAGGGTAAGACAAAAAATTACAGATTTCGTGAACTGTAAACACAACACCTCCAATAAGTTCAGTCAGAACTTCAGCATCAATATTATAACGCGCAGCATAAACTGCTGCATTTAAACCTGCTGGCCCCCCACCGATAATTATTAATTCTCTTTTTTTCATTTTTCTGTTTAACATTTATTTAATTTTATTTAAAATCTCATCAATTCGTTCCTTTAACATCTCTTCAGGCATATATCCAACAATTCTACCAACTTCTTTTCCATGTTTCATAATAACTAAACAAGGAATACCTGAAATACCATAAATCATTGCAAGCTTTTGTTCTTCCTGAGTATCAATCTTAACAAATTTTAGTTTTCCTGAATACTTTGAACTAAGAGCCTCAAAAGCAGGAGCCATCATTTTACAAGGACCGCACCAATCAGCATAAAAATCTGCAATTACAGGTATATCTGATTTAACAATTTCTTTTTCAAAGTTATCTTCAGTAATATATTTTAATGTCATTTTAATCACCTTTACAGTACTGATTTAATTCAGCAGTTTATAAAAACTACTAAGTACTGCGAATTAGCAGCATATCTAATCAGCACTAATTAGTTTTTAAGTTTAGAGCGATTCCAGTAAAAAACAAATAATACTGCAGTACCAAGCAATAAACCAATAATAACTCCTATCCACATAACATTTATTGCAAAACCAAGCAACAAACCAGTACCAAGAGCAACTGCAAAAATAACTGGAAGCCAGTAATCTAAATTCTTCATCTTATGAAAACTATGTTTCATCATTAAATTTATATATTTGTTAAAATAAAACACTTACTATATGAAAATTGAACTAACAAAAAACATAGAACCTATAAAAATAACAATATCTTCAAAACAGATAGAGATGCTTATTGAAAAACTAAGATTATTAAATGAAAATAAATTATCACATCTTCATCTAAAAAACATAATTATAAGTAAATCAGATAAAGATTCTGTTTAAATCTTTTTTAGTTAATTTTCGTATCTTTCCAACATCAATATCTAAGCTCAAGCTTCCGATTTTTATTCGCTTAAGTTCTAAAACTTTATACCCGAGTTTTAAAAACATCTTTCTTATAATTCGATTCCTGCCCTCATGAATTGTAATTTCAAATTCATCTGTCTGAGAACCACTTATTTTTGCAGGATAAGTTCTTTTTCCATCAACAATAATTCCTTTCTCAATATTATTCTTATCTTTAAAAGTTAATTTGCGATTAAGCTTAATAAAATAAGTCTTTTTTATCTCATTGCTTGGATGTAAAATTTTATTTGCAAAATCTCCGTCATTTGTTAAAATAAGTAAACCTGTAGTGTCTTTATCAAGTCTACCAACATGAAAAACTCTCTCATGAATATTTTTAACAGATTTTATTGAAAAAATAGTTTTCCTGTTTAGATAATCTTTAGAAGAACATATAAATCCTGCAGGTTTATTTAACATATAATACACCGGTTTATCAAAAACAAGCAACTTATTACCTACATAAATTTTATCTTTCAAAAAATCAGCACTTTCTCCAATTTTAGAAATCCTGCCATTAACTTTTACTTTTCCTTCTTTTATAAGAAGTTCTGCTTTTCGTCTTGAGCAAACCCCTGCTCGCGCAATTATCTTCTGTAATCTTTCTTTCATGCAATTAATAAAAAACAAAACAATAAATTCTTTTTGAAAACAATTATATAATAAAAAATATAATAAAAAATATGAAAAAAGTAATTTTAGTTTTAGTATTGTTAATGTTTTTTAGCCCAGTATTAGCAGATACCCTAATACTATCTAACGGCGCAGTTATTGAATTTTCAAATGATTTTGTCATTGACAATGAAAAATTATATTTTCAAAATATATCAAAAATCATTAATAACAACAATGAGCTCTCAAAACTTCTTAATCAAGAAATAGAAAAAGCTGTTCTTTCTGAACTGCCTGAAAAAACAAAAATCAAAGATATCGAACCTGAGTTGCTTAAAGAAAAAAAAGAACTTTTTATAAAAAGCCCAATAAACTTTGCAATTGATATTAATGACATTAAAAAACCAATAGAAGAGCAATTAAACGAACTTCCTCCTGAAATAAAAATTCAGAAAATTTATGTATTTTTTGAAGACAACAATTTACTTGTAAGAGTAAATTTCTCATATCTTTTAAAAATATGGGTCTTGAGATTTGAACCAAAAATCTCTGCAACAGTTAGTGTTTTTGAAAAAAAGATAACTAATATTGAATTACCTTGGTATGCTTCATTGTTTGAAGATAAAGTAAAAGAAACAATAAACAATGCAATAA
>CAYTAB010000035.1:0-4774 GCA_964435825.1 Candidatus Woesearchaeota archaeon | reverse complement strand
AATTGGAAAAAAATTTCCAATTATTCAAAAATAATTTTTTCTGGATTAAAAGAAGGATTTTTTCTATCTTCACATATATCTCTATATTCACAATAATCACACAGAAAAGACCTCTGTCTTCTAGGAGGTTTTCCAAGTTTTATTGCTTGGGCGAGAATTGTTCCCTTTGCTTCAAGTAAAGAAGAAATATCTCTTTTAGGTATATTAAATACTCTTATTCCAGATAAAGAAAAATAAATTAATTTGATGTCTAACAACTTTTCTTTTATTTCTAGAGGAAGAATTGAATAATATGCTTGAGCTTGTAGAATATGAGAATTTTGAGGTACATTTGGAAGATTGTTTATTGTTTTAAATTCATAAAGAACATTATCATGTATTGCATCAGCATAGCCTATTGTTTTAAATAACTGAAATTTTTTTTCAAGAAAGACCTCAACTTCTTTTTTAGGTAAATCTTTTTGAAAAAAATTATGAATTGCATGACCTCTTGAAAAAATCCAGAGTTTTTCAAGTTCAATTGGAACCTCTTCAGTAATTTGATAATAACTTTTTCTTAAACAAGGATTTACTAAATAAGTAACTCCAATTCGAGGAATCTTAAGAAATTTTCTTTTATGATTCTTTCCTGAAACAAGAGAATAAATAATGGGTTTTGGTAAACATTTTCCACATTTAATGCATTCTTCAGGTGTTGCTGTTTTTTTTATTGGGCATTTAATTATCATTGTAAAAACCAATGCTTATTTCTTTAAAGTTATTTAATATTTATTTACTATTTAAAGTTAGATAAACAAAGCTGTTTTGTTCTTTCTCTTCCAAATATATGTTCAATTCTTTTTTCAAGAAGATAAATTGATTCTCTCAAATATTCAGGTATACCTTCTATCTTAATCAAACCAAGTGTTGCTTCCAAATATTTTTTTATTGTACCTTCTGCAATAGTATATACTAAATTGCCCTTGTCTTTGCAATCATCACATCTACCAGACAATGGCATTCTTCGATAAATCCTATTACACGTTGTGCACCGATATTTTTGATAGGTAAATTTTCTAAGATTTCCCTTTATATCTCTTATAAAATGTTTATCTAAAACAAGTTTTGATACTGCAGCTAAGTTAACTGCGCGTATTTTTTTTGCAAGCTCCATTTGTCCATGAAGCTTTTCAACCATAGTGGGGATTTGTTTGTATGCAGATGTTCTAACACCTATATTCATATCAGACACATTATGAGTAAATCCCATTCCATAATATTGAGATTCTTTTCTAATTCTGTTGCGTATTTGATCTACATCAACCTCTGAAGTTGATTTATACTGTTGAGCTGCCTCATAGAATTGTAATGAATAGCTCCAACAAGTATCTAAGTCATATACCTCATCATCCACTTCTTCAGGATTAAGTAAAATAGATAATACAAGAGGTGCATCCATAGAACGAGAACCTCTGCGGTCTGGAAGATATTGCCTTGAAAAATTAAGAAAAGCATCCATTAATAAAATAATCCCTGTTTCTTCTCCATCTAGATCTCTACGTTGCGCAGCATGCCAATATGGATGAGCAAAACAAGCCTGTTTTGTTGAAAAACCAATTATTCTTCCAATAATTCCTGCAGAAGTGTGCGGAGATAAACCAATTATTAAATGACCAATTAGATCTGAAGCTTTTTTTAAATTATAGAAAGGAGATAATCCATAAATTTTTTCTAATTCTTCATCAACAAAATTAGCTACTCTAAAAAAAACCCTATCTGCATAATCTTCGCCATTAAATAAAGATTTAGGCAAAATTATATCTTGTGGAAAAATCTCAATAATCTGTTCATCAGATATAATTTCTTTTCCATGAATATCAAATTCATAACCTAATTGTTTTGCTTTTTCAGCAGTTATTCCTATTTCTTTTGGTTTAAAATGAGTTATTCCTAATTCTGTTAAATCAAACCGAATAGTTCCATCTTTATTAACTGTTAGATTATGTTTTGCACGCAACAATCCTTTTCCAAGATATTCAATATAATGGTCTTTGTTTGAAGTTCCTCTTACACCTTTTATTAAATCAGGAATTTGATTTATATTCAATCGACGCTTAGCATATTGAAAATATTTAGTAATATCAATCTTTTGAGTTGAATATGTTTTTGTATGAACATGACAAAATTCCTCATTAGTTATTTTTTTACAAACAGGGCACTTTCTAATTGGCTTTGTTGGAATGTTGCATTCTTCACAAAATGGATAAATTGTATGTTTTCCACATTGATTACAAACAAAATTTGGAAACTCAGCTAAAATACTTTGTTCTTTAAGAGCAGCATTAAAACTTCGCAGTCTGCCCCCTTCTTTTCCAACTGGAAATAGAACATGTGGCGAGCCTTTCATTGCTCTTAACTTTGCTTTTTCAGGTCTGCCCATTCTGACACCAATAAAAGTTCCAGATTTATCTCTAAGAGTAATATCTAAAACAGAATTAATTGCATCTAATCCAGTTTCACCAGTTCCTTTTTTTGATAAAATATATTTTAAAACTTGCTGGGTTTCTTCATTGAAAATTATTTTATTATTTGCTATCTGATGTTCACATCCAATATTTTCAAGAATTTCTTTTATTTCAGATTTATTTTCAAAAGTATCTAAATTAAACCAATCAAATAACTGCGAATATTGTTTATTAGAAATATCTTTCCAATGATAAGTATATTTTGGGTGTAAGGGAATATTTAGTTTTTTAGATAAAAAAAGAGCATCTTGAAAAGTTATTTTTGTTTTAATTGGGTCTTGTTCAAGTTTAGATAATAACTCTCTTTTTTCAGTTAAAGGTTTTGACTTTAATTGTTTTTTAAGTTCAAGATACCACCATTCTTCACAATATCCTGCAGGAATTAAATTATGACCATTTTCACTAAATTCTCCATGACTAATAAGTAAATCTCCAAGAAATAATATTTTTTCAATTTTATTTGATAATTTTTTAGCTTGCTCAGGAGTTTTAGGTTTAATTACAGTTCCATCTTTAAGTTTAATAATTGGTCCATCTATATAATCACAACAAGTTAATGCTGTTGATTTTCCTGGGCGCTCCACTCTTAACTGCGTTCCTGTTGCGAGATAATCCAACAACACTGCCATTGTTATTGGTGAAATTGCCCAAGAACCATCTCCAGTTAATCTTGAGCGACCATATCTCAGTCTAAACCCTCCCTTTTCAAGAGGATAACCAAAAACAGGCCTTCCTGCGACAATTTCAGAGATATAAAAATAATTTGGAGTAATTTTTTGAGTATCTAACTTAATTTTTTCTTGTTTTTTTCCAGAATGAATTTTAGATTTAAGTTCAAAATAATCTGGAAGCCAACTCCATTCTAGACCATATTCTTTTCCCCATTTTTTTAATTGACGCCAAATCTTAGGTAATTTAATAACGCCATCTGTAAGAACTAAAGCCATTCCGCCACGAATTCTATTTGTTTCAACTCTTTCAAGATTTTTATAATTTGAAACTTCAATCTCTGCAGTTGGATCTCCATTAATTTCAATTGGAATTGAAGATATAATTAATTTAATCTCCTCTTTAGTTGGTTTATACTGCTTTCTTTCAACACGCTCATAATAATCAATAACTTCAGTGTAATATCTATTTATTTCTTCTTCAGTTGGATCATATTTTTGTAGATTTAATTTTATACGAACATAATCTGCAATTAAAAGAGATACAACTTGCTGTGTTGCTCCTGCTCCACGAATCGGACCTGCAAAATAAAGTGATATATATTTTCCATTATCGCGCCGAGGCCTTAATTTTACTTCTGCAATTCCCTCTAAAGGTGCTGAAACAACTCCATTTGTTGTATATGCAAGGCCAGTCCTTATTCCTATTGAAACTGCTTCTTCAATATTTTTAAATTTGCAAAATTTTTCCTGAGCTACTTCTGAAGCAATTAAAAGCCCAATTCTCCAATCTCCAGATGAAAATTCTTTTTCAAGATCATTGATTCGTTCAGCAACACCTGAATTAATAATCTGAGGTGCTTGCGCTGAAATCAGACCTTCAACTCTCTTAGATACAGAATCTGCTAGAAGAACATCTACTTTTTTTTCAGGATCTATTCCTTTTTTTCTAGCTTCACCTGCAATAGCATATTGAGTATTTAATTGTGCTTTAATATTATTAAAATATTTTTTTATAATTGCTGGAGCTATTATTTTTTCAGACATGACTATAAAATATAATTGTAGTTTAAAACAAATTATTTAATGAAGTAAATTAAAACTATTAGTGATATTTTCAGAAGTATAAAAAAGTAGTGATTAAGATTGTGTTTTTTTAATAAAGTAGTTAAATAAAGTAAAGCTTAAAAAATTTAAAAATAATAAATATACATGAGTAAATTAGGTCGAAAGCCAAACAGTTCAATTCGTAAAAATTTAGTTGAAATTTTATTTTTTTTAAAAGAAGCATATGGCTATCAGCTTTATAAAATATATAGTTATGTTTTTGAAAAAAAAATAAGTATACGCTCAATATATTATAATTTAACAAAAGGTGTTGAATTAGGTGTTTTTAAAATTAAAGATGTTCAAGAAGCAAGTGGAGATTATAGTTGGGGTAATAATGTGCAAAGAATAATTTTTTCCTTAGGAAAAGAAGCACACCCTGAAGGTTCTGAAAAAATTTATGAAAGAATATGTGCTATGCGTAATGAAAATAAAATGAAAAATAAAAAAAGATATTGACCCTCTGAGAGGTGTATTTCTGATGGAATATTTGTT
>CAYTAB010000034.1:0-4826 GCA_964435825.1 Candidatus Woesearchaeota archaeon | reverse complement strand
TATTTTTTTAAATTATTAAATTAAACTTAGTTGCTTGTTTTTTTTAGTTTTTTAGTTTTTTTAATTATTTTCTATATTGTAAATAAATATATTTATTAAAAACTATTTTTTATTTTTTAGAGTTTGCATAGGAAATTAAGGGTATGGAGGGTTATTTAAATATTTATTTGTTTCTTTATGGTAATTATATTTTAAAGAAGGAATATATTTATTAAGGCTAATTTCTAATGGACATTATGTCAGATGAAACTTTTTTAACACACTTTATTAAAGAAGAAAAAAGAAAATACACTAAAAATTCTTCAGAAGATTTATCTCAAGATTTATCTAAAGCATTAGATGAGGAGATTGTTGATTTTAATAAAAAAGAAGATGATTCTGTTTTTGATAAGGACACTTTTGATGAATTAGAGATTGATTCTGAAGTTAATTTAGAAGAGTCTGATTCTGAGATTGAGGATAATGAAATAGATTTATTAAATTCTGAAGTTGAAGATAATGGTTGTTCTTCTGAATTAGATAAATTTTTTACAGATTATATGAAAAGAGATTCTTTATTTGTAAATAAAGATGTTCTTCAAATTAGGTATTTACCAAATACTATTCCTCATAGGTCAAATCAAATTAAACAATTAGCTTCAATTTTAGCACCAGCTCTTAGAGAAGAAAAGCCTTCAAATGTTTTTATTTATGGAAAAACAGGTACAGGTAAAACTCTTTGTGTCCAGCATGTTCTCAATAAGCTTAAAGAAATTTCTGCTTCAAAACAATTAGGTTTAAAAATAATTTACATTAATTGTAAACTTAAGAAAGTTGCAGATACAGAGTATCGAGTGATTGCTCAGCTTGCACGAGAAATTGGTGAGCAAGTACCTATGACAGGTTTGCCTACAGATGAGGTTTATAATATTTTTTTAAGAAAACTTGACCAGCAAAAACAAATTGTTATTTTGGTTTTAGATGAGGTAGATAGATTAGTTAAAAAGACAAGTGATGAAATTCTTTACACCTTAACTCGAATTAATTCTGAATTAAAAAACGCCCAAGTTTCTTTAGTAGGTATTTCAAATGATGTTCGTTTTGTTGATGATTTAGACCCAAGAGTTAAAAGTTCACTAGGAGAAGAGGAAATGGTTTTTCCACCATATAATGCTCTTGAATTAAAAGATATTTTAATGGAGAGAGCTACTTTAGCATTTAAGGAAGAAGTAATTAATACTTCTGTTCTTGCAAAATGCGCAGCATATGCTGCACGAGAACATGGAGATGCTAGGCGAGCTTTAGATCTGTTAAGAGTGTCTGCAGAAGTTGCAGAACGAGAAGGTGCATCAATTATTGAAGAAAAACATATTGATCTTGCTGAAGAAAAAATTGAAAAAAGCAGGATTTTAGAAATAATTGAAGCACAACCAAAACAATCACAAATAGTTTTGTATTCTATTTTACTTGTTTTAGGAAATAAAAAAGATGGTTCAATTACTGAAACTGGAGAAATTTTTGAAAAATATAAAGAGCTTTGTGACCAAACAGGTAATCATATTTTAACACAGAGAAGAATCTCAGATTTGCTTTCTGAATTAGATATGCTTGGTTTAATTAATGCAAAACTGATTTCAAAAGGAAGATATGGGCGTACAAGAGAAATTTATATTACAATTCCTTTGGATTTAGTTGAAAAAGTAAAAATTACACTTTATGATCTTTTATTTAATTAAGAAAATGGAACAACTAAATGCAGTTAATTTATTAATTAAGGAAAATATTGTTCCTAATTCTAAAAATATTAAGGAGCTAATGAATTGTAATGGTAATCTTGATGTTTTTAAAAAAAAGATTAATTCTAAATCTTATGCATTTGAATCAAGTGTTGAGGTTTTAAATTCATCAACATTTTTACCTAAGAAAATTACTTCTTCAGATTTTGTTACAATGTTGCGTAGTAAGTATAATATTATTAAAAATATTTTATTACAAAGACAAGAAGTTCAAGATGCTACAATGATTTCTCGTGCAAAAAATTTTCAAGGTCAGAGTACTATTATTGTTATGATTTATGATATTATTAATCTTCCTCATGGAGGATATAGGCTTGAAATAGAAGATTTATCTGATAAAACAATTGCAATGGTTTCTAAGAAAAATTCACAACTTGAAGAAAAAATCAAATATTTAACTAAAGATGAAGTTGTTGCATTAAAAGGAAATTTTTCAAAAGGAATTTTTTTTATAAAGGATATTATTTGGCCAGACATACCTTTTATTAATTTTCCAAAATATGATAAAGATGTCTATGTTGTTTTTTCAAGCGATGTGCATGTTGGTTCTAATACTTTTTTAGAGGATAAATTTAATTATTTTATTGATTGGTTAGGTGGAAAAATTGGAGATGAAAACCAAAGAAAGATTGCCAGCAAAGTTAAATATATTTTTTTTATAGGTGATATTGTTGACGGTGTTGGTGTTTATCCTGGGCAAGATGAGGAACTTACTATAAAAAGTTTAAAAAAACAATATGATCGGTTTGCAGAGTTTATTTCAAGAATTCCTTTAGATAAAAAAATAATAATTAGTCCAGGAAATCATGATGATAATTTTATTGAAGAACCTCAACAAAAAATTTCAAAAGATTATGCTCAGGCACTTTATGATTTGGAAAATGTTATTTTAGTTAAGAATCCTGCTTTAGTTAGAATACACAAAACCTCAAAATATAGTGGAATTAATATTTTATTATATCATGGATATAGTTTTGATTATTTTGTTGATAAAGTTGAGTTTTTAAGACTTGCAGGAGGATATGATAAAATTGATGAAACAATGAAATTTTTGCTTAAGCGCAGACATTTAGCTTCAATATATGGTTCAACTCTTGCACTTCCAATGAAAATAGATCCATTAATAATTGGTCAAGTTCCACATGTTTTTGCTACAGGTCATGTTCATAAAGTTGCAGTAAGCTCTTATAAAGGTGTTAAATTAATCTCCAGCTCTTGCTGGCAAGGGCGTAATTCTTTTCAAGAAAAAGTTGGCCACCATCCTGAGCCTGGAAAAATACCAATTCTTAATTTAAGAACTGGTGTAATTTCAATTCTTGATTTTAATTAAGATGTAGTAAACTATATAATTGAAGAGTTATTTAGATAATTATGGCTGATTTTGATAAAATTAAGCTTCTTACAATGGAATTATCAGTCTTTTTCATTATCCAGTTTTTTGGGTTGTTTATTGCTAAACGTTTATTAGAACGTAATTATATTTCAGAGCTTCCAACAGTTTCAGCTTTTAGTTTTGCAATTGGTTTTGTTATAGCAACAGCATTTATTCTTTTAGCAGCTAAATTTTTAAAATCAGGAGTTGGTTTTAAGCTGTTGTTTGTTATGCTTATTGTAATTGGTTCGCAGACATTTTTTAATGCATTTTTTCCAAAATATCTTTCCTATGCTTTAGCAATGACTGTTCTTCTTTTGTGGTTGGCGTTTCCTTTTGTTTTGGTTCATGATTTTATTATTTTATTTGCTGTTGGAGGCATATCTGCGCAACTAGGTTTATCCATGGATGTAATGCATGTTTTAATTTTGTTTGCAGCACTTTCAATTTATGATGTTATTGCAGTATATAAGACTAAGCATATGATTAAAATGTTTAAGAAATTAGTTCATCATGGAGTTTACCTTGCAATAATTATTCCTTTTAAACTTAAGGACTTTTTTAAGAATACTAAAAAAGCTAAGCCTGGAAAAGATTTTTTAATGCTTGGAACAGGAGATCTGGCATTTCCACTTATTCTTGCAACAGCTTGTTTGAAAGTTAGTTTACTTAGTTCAATTTTTGTTATATTGGGAGCAGCTGTTGGTGTTACAGTTATATTTTATATGCTTGTTTCACAAACAGATAGAAAAGCAATGCCAGCATTGCCACCAATTGCATTAGGTTCTTTTATTGGATATTTACTTAGTATTTTAGTTCATATGTTTTTGTAAGTTGTTTTGGTATTTGTTTTATTTAATTTTGCTTTTAACTATAGACTATTAGTAGACTATTAATTGTCCATTAATAGACTATTTTTAATTAAAGTTTATTAAAAAAATAATTTAATCTTCTTGAGAAAATTCTTCTTCAAGTATCATGCGTATTTTTTCTGCTTTTTTTGGTCCAAGTTTATTAATTTTCTGCAATTCATCTTTTGATGCATTAAAAATTCCAAGAGGATTTTTAAATTTTTTAAGCAGAGTTTGGGCAAGATTTGGTCCAATAGAAGGTAAACCTTCAATAAAAAATTGCTGCATTTCAGATATTGAACTAAGTTTTTTTGCACCACGCAGAGAAATTAGTTTTTTCTTTCCAATTTGTTCTCGTTTTGCAATTAAAAAAAGATATTTTGCAGTTTCTGATTTGTTTGAGGAGAAAATAATTGGAATTGAATAATCAATTGCAAGGGAAATCATTGCTGAGCGGATTGCATCAGGGCTTATATTGCGTGAGAAGAAAATTTGAGATAAATCTCCTTCAATTATAAAAAGGGGCCTTTCAAAATTTCTCTTTAATTCTATAGCTTGATTAAACAGGCGTTGGTCAATTAAAGAAGCTGTGAAATCTGCAACCTCTTTTCTTTCAGCAGCTACATCCTCTGATAAAATAAAATCACCTACTTCAAGTTTTTTTGGAATGACTGTTGCACCTAAATCAATTAATTCTTTAATAACACCTGGTTCTCGTGAATCAGAATAAATTCTTATTTCTTCTTTTAGTTTTTCTTGTTGAAAACTATCAAGAGTGATCTCTTTTTTATTTTGCTTATTACTTGATAAAGTTGAAAGCACGTGATC
>CAYTAB010000033.1:2641-4918 GCA_964435825.1 Candidatus Woesearchaeota archaeon | reverse complement strand
ATAAATGAAAAACAAAGGCGAATAATTTTTTATTAACTGATTTGCATATTTAACAAAACCATATCCTGTTAATCCTAAATAACCAAATAGCGGAATTTTCCAGTCTTCAGATTTCCAATTGACATGGTTGCTCCCAATTTTTTTATCTCCTAATGCAAGACTTAGTGGAAGATTAATTGGAGGGTTTCTTTCATTATTTTCTAATTTAATTTTATATTTTCTAGGATTTATATATATAATCTCAACATTGTCATCTAATCTTTCAATATCAAGTCTTTTTCTGTGATGACCGAGGATAATTACTTTTTCAGTTTCAGGACATACAAGCGATTCCAGAGAATGCGGTTCAGCATCAACAAAGAAAATGACTTTTGGTTTATATATGTGAGCAGTTTGTATTGCTTTATTTTTACTTTCATAACTATAAAAACAACAAACAGGAGACTCAACAATATCTGGGCGTTTATTATTATATTGCAAAGTTGCTATTTTGTGTTTTTTTAGAAATTCAATAATTTGTGCAACACCATAAATTCCTGAATCATCTGTGTGATGCAGGAACAGTGTTTTGTTAATTTTAGCTATGCCGTCTTTAGGAATAAGTAACTCTTGTAGTGTGTTTTTTATATCAAGGGCGCAATTAATTAAATTTGGGTCCCATCCATTTTCAGGATTATATATCATATGTGAATATTTAGTAGATTCTTTAAAACCATTTATTTAGTGGTTCAATCAAATTGTGATTTATAAATCTTTAAATAAAAGTTAATTAAATTAATATTATGAAGATTTTTATTTGCGCAAGTAAATATTGTTACCATTTAATTCCACCAATAAAACAAGAACTTGAAAAACAAGGTCATATTATCGCTCTTCCAAACTCTTTTAATGAGCCTATGAAAGAAGAGCAATTAAAAAAGCTTGATGCAGAACAACATGTAAAATGGAAATCAAAGATGTTGTTGCTTCAAGAAAAAAACATTAAAGAAAACGATGCAATTCTTGTTTTAAATGAAGAGAAAAACGGAGTTAAAAATTATATTGGCGGTGCAACTTTTCTAGAAATGTTTAAGGCTTTTGAACTTGGGAAAGCAATATTTCTTTTTAATCCAATTCCAGAAGGAATTCTTAGTGATGAAATCAAAGCACTTAAGCCAGTTATTTTAAATAAAAATATTTCTCTGTTAAATGAATATAAAAAAACCTAGATATATACAAATCATAAAGTTTTTAAACTAATTATCTACTTAAGTATATATTACTAAATAATAGTAAAAATGGGATTATTTTCAAAATTGTTTTCTAAAAGCAATGAAATAGAAGATTTAATCAAACAAGCAGAATCTCTTATTTCTGAAAAAAAATATCAACAAGCATATGGTGTTTATTATCAAGCTCTAAATAAAACTAAGAAAAAAAAAGATAAAATTAGTATATATTATGCTATGATTGATATTAAGCAGACTCTTAGAGATTACTCTTCTTTGCAGGATTTATTTTCAATACTTGAGCAACAAGACAACTCTACAGATTTGCAACTTAAAAAAGCACGATTTTTTGTTAGTTTTAATAAACCTGAACAAGCAAAAACCATTTATCAAACTATTTTAAAAAAAGAGCCTGAGAATGAATCTGCATTAATTGCATTGGCGCATGTTTATGAAAATGAAAATGAATTTGATAAAGCAGCAGAGATTTATGAAAAAATAACTGCTTTTTCTGATAATACTGAGGCACTGATTAAAACTGCAAAAGTTCGTTTTGGAAATCTAAGATATTCTGATGCAAGAGAATTGTCAAAAAAAGCTGTAGAGATTGAGTCAAGAAAAAGTCTTAATTCGCAAGATAAAAATGTCTTTTATTTTGCAGCAACAGCACATGCAATTTATAATGAGATAGAGCACAAAGATACAGCAGTAGAGTTTCTTAATAAAGCAATTGAAGTAGATAAAAACTTTTTTTCTGCCAGAAAACTGAGGGTTGACACTCTTTTAAAGAAAATGCAGATTGAACCTCTTGATGATTCTGATTTTTCTTTACTAGCATATGATATGTATTTAATTGCTAAACACTTGCCAGAAAAGGAAAATATAGCTAAGGCATTGGAGTATGTTTCAAGTCTTGGTTGGAATAACCTAAGAAAAGAACTTATTGACTTACTTTTTAAAACTCAGGAAAAAACAGAAAAAGTGTATTATACTGCTCCAAAAAACAAGCTTAGTGAAGAAGATTTGGAAAATCTAAAGTTTATAGACAATTTAAGAATGCTTTTGCTTT
>CAYTAB010000033.1:0-2541 GCA_964435825.1 Candidatus Woesearchaeota archaeon | reverse complement strand
AATTTGGTTCAAACGAATATTCAAAAAATGATCTTGAAGCAATTCTTCTTGATTCAGAAAATATAGGTAAGCTCTTTAGATTTGTAGATAAAAAAGAGCCTTGTTTCTTAGCTAACTTTAATCTTAAATTAAAGTAGAATTTATTTTATCAATAAAGCTTTTAAACATAATTTCTTTACAAATAGTGTGAAAGGAGTAAATATTCAAAATGCCAGCAATAAGACAGCCAATTATCACTGTTTTAGGTCATGTCGATCATGGAAAAACTTCGTTATTAGATTATATTCGCGGCTCAACTCTTGCAATGCGAGAAGCAGGCAAGATTACTCAGCACATTGGCGCTACAGAAGTGCCTCTTAAAAATATTATTAAGGTTTGCGGTCAGCTTTTTAAACAATTCAAGCTTGATTTTTCACTTCCAGGATTGCTTTTTGTTGATACACCAGGTCATGCAGCATTTACAAATTTAAGAAAAAGAGGCGGTTCAATTGCAGATTTAGCTGTTTTGATTATTGATATTAATGAAGGAATGCAACCTCAAACAAAAGAGGCAATCCAAATTCTCAAAACATTTAAAGTTCCTTTTATTGTTGCAGCAAATAAAATTGATATGATTTCTGGATGGAAATATATTTTAGGTTGCGGTATTAATCATCTTGAACAGCAGAGTGCTATAACAAAATCAGCATTTGAAACAAAACTTTATAAAATTCTTGGTCAGCTTTCAGAACAGGGGTTTGATTCAAACATTTTCACAGAGGTTTCAGATTATTCTAAAACAATTGCAGTAGTACCAATTTCTGCAAAAACAGGAGAAGGTATCCCTGAGTTGTTAACTTTACTTGCAGGATTATCTCAGAAATTTTTAATAAAAAATTTAGAGATTCATGAAAAGGAAAATGCAAAAGGAACAATTTTGGAAATTAAAGAAGAAAAAGGATTAGGTTTAACTGCAGATGTAATAATTTATGATGGTACTTTGCGGAAAAATGATAACATAATTGTTGGTGGCATTGACGAGATTTTTAAGACAAAAATAAAGGCTTTGCTAAAACCTGCACCACTGTCTGAAATAAGAGATAAAAAAAGCAGATTTAGGCAGATTGAGGAAGTAACAGCTGCAGCAGGAATTAAAATGTGTGCACCAGAACTTGAGAAAGCAGTTGCTGGAGCGCCTGTTTTTTCTGTAAAAAACGAACAAGATGAAGAAAAAGCAAAGGAACAGATATCAAAAGAAATTTTAGATATTTGTATTAATACAGATTCTGCAGGAATTATTCTTAAAGCAGATACACTTGGTTCTTTAGAAGCAATTTATGGAATGTTTTCGCAAAACAATATTCCAATAAGAAAAGCATCAATTGGGGATATAACAAAAAGAGATATAATGGAGGCATCATCTTCTGGAGAAACAGATCCCTTAACTGCTTTTGTTATTGGTTTTAATGTAAATATTAATTCAAGTTTACAAAAATTTGCTGAATCAGAAGGTGTTGAAATAATTTTAGATAAGGTAATTTATTCTTTGCAGGATAAATATAAAGAAAAAAGAGAATTTATTCAAAAAAAACTAGAGCTTGAATCTTTAAAAGGATTAGTCTGGCCATTTAAGTTTAGAATCTTACCTCAATATATTTTCAGACAATCAAATCCTGCAATTTTCGGAGTAGAAGTTATTGCAGGAAAAGTAAGGCCAAAAACAAATGTTATGAATTCTCAGGGAAAAAGCAGCGGCACCATTCAAACAATTGAAGATCAGGGAAAGAAATTAGAAGAATTAAACAAAAATGAGCAAGCTGCATTATCTGTTTCTGGATTGACAATTGGTAGACACGCAGATGGTGGAGATTTTCTTTTTTCAGATTTAAATGAAGAGCAATTTAGATTACTTAAGAATGAAGCAAAAAAGTTTTTAACTTCTTCTGAAATCCAAATTCTTAAGGAAATTGCAGAAATAAAGAGACAAGACAAAGAAATGTGGGGGATTTAACTGTCAAAGAGCAACAAAAATTTCAAATATATTATGCTTTTTTATTAATGATTTATAAATTTTAATATTATGTATGAAATGAGATATATCTTAATTAATGATATTACATATCTTAAAGAAAGATATTAAAAGAATTGTTTTCTTATTGATAGAGGTGGTAAAGGTGCTAAAATTAATGCCTCTTGATTTTTCTAGAAAAACAAGAGCTAAGTCTAAAGAAACTCCATATCGGAGGAGTGTTTTATTAACTTCAATTTTCACTAAAATCTCTAAATGTCCAGATTGCAATAATATCGAAATTAAAAACAATTCATATGGAGAAACATATTGCGGAAAATGTGGTTTAGTATTTGTGTAGTTTTTTTATTTTTTTATTATTCTTACTATTTTTGCAGATTTTGGTTTTATTGAATTAAGTTCTTCATCTATATTTTTGATAGTATTTGTTAAATACTTTACTGGAAGATAATCCAAGGACTCATTTTCATCTACAAGTTTTTGTAGTAACAATTCAAGATTTTTCTTTTTTGTTTTTAGAGAATCAAAATCAC
>CAYTAB010000032.1:0-5053 GCA_964435825.1 Candidatus Woesearchaeota archaeon | reverse complement strand
GCAATCGGACCTGATTCCATTTCAAAGGGCCATATCATCCGGAGTTGCGGCTGTTATGACTTCCCATACCGTTTATACTGATCTTGATCCGGGAATCCCAGCCACATTGTCGAGAAAAATTTTAACAGAAATCCTGCGAAAGTTGTTAGAAAATTAAAGAAAACAAATAGTGGTTATAATTTGGAAAAAAGTGCGCTCTGAAAAACATAATATTTATAAACTAGAATAATAATTTCTTGTTACTATGAAAAATGGTGATTACCCCCATCAATGTTAGAATTGCTCTAACTAGGAGGTATTTTCACTGTTTCTGGAATTTTAAAAGCCCTTTACGATACGCAAAGTGCTTGCGGAAAACTGAAATTTAATGGCTGGGGTAGGGTAGCCTGGATTATCCTCTGTGGTTGTGGCCCGCAGGACCCGAGTTCAAATCTCGGCCCCGGCCCTTTCTGCCTTTTCTCTTTTTGTAAAAAGAAAAAATGTAAGTTGCTAAAAGAGAAAAACATTTTCGGCAGGAAACTAAAAAAGGCAATTTTCCAAAAGAAAACGAATTTCTGAGGTGTTAAAATGAAATTAGAAAATAAACTTAAAGCAGAAAAAGGAGCTGAAAAGAGCGAACAACCGCGGGGTTTCCCCCATAGACATTAATTCCATTAATTCTTTACTTTATAGAATAGCAACAGAAGAAGGAATAAAAAGAGTTGATATTGGTGGTAGCACTTTTGTTGTCACTAAAACAAATATTGGTTTTGATTTATTTGAAACAGGCAATTCTTGGAATAGATACAGAAGAGTTAAAATGAGGGACAATGATGAAAACTAATATAAACAAAGAAGGTGTAGATAGTAATATGGCTCTATCTACACCAAAAGGTATGCCTGATTATCTTCCAGAACAGCAGATTGTAATTGAAGATATTAAAAAAGTAGTTAAAGATGTTTTTGAAAAATATGGATTTGTTCCATTAGACACTCCTGCGCTTGAAAATTTATCTATTCTAATGCGTAAAGGCAGTGGTGGGACTGAAATTGGAAAAGAGATTTTTACTTTAGAAGATAGAGCAGGAAGAAAGCTTGGATTACGATTTGATTTAACTGTTCCTTTAGCAAGAGTTTTTGCTTCAAACTCAAATTTAACTAAACCATTTAAAAGATATCAGGAGGGCAAGGTCTGGCGTCAGGAGTTTGGAAACAGAACAAGAGAGTTTATTCAGTTTGATGCAGATACTTTAGGAAGTGATTCAATGATTGCTGATGCAGAGATTCTTGCATGTTATCAGGAAATTTTTGATAGATTAGGATTATCAGTGGTAATAAAAATAAACAATAGAGAGCTTCTTTCAGATTTTTTGATGAAGAATGGAATAAAAAAGAATCAGATAACTGATGCATTGATTTGTATTGACAAACTAAATAAAATTGGAGAACGAGGTGTTTTGCAAGAAGCAGAGCAAAAAGGTATTGATTCAAGAGTACTGAAAAAAATAATCAGTTTTATATCAAAGTCAAAAATTAATGATTTTAAAAAGTTTAAAGGTTTTAGTGACTTAATGGCTGTTATTTCTTTTTCAAAATATCTTGGTGTGAGAGATCTTGAATTTTCACCTTCACTTTCCAGAGGCTTGGATTATTATACTGGAACTGTTTTTGAGGTTTTTCTTAAATCTCAAGCAAATAATCTGTCTTTGTGTGGTGGGGGAAGGTATGATGAATTGATTGGCGTACTTTCTGGAAAAAAAGAAAGAATTCCTGCTGTAGGAGGCAGTGTTGGAGTAACAAGAATTTATGATGCACTTTCAGGAAAAAATCAGCGAAAAACAAATACGCAGTTGTTTATAGTTTCTGTTAATGCAGAGAGAGAATCACTTAAACTTGCAACTCAATTTAGGAGAAAAGCAATTAGAGTTGAAATTGATTTAATGAATCGAAAGCCAAGTGCGTGTTTTAAATATGCTGATAAAATGAAGATTCCGTATGTTCTTGTTGTTGGTGAGAAGGAGATTAGAGCTAAGAAATTTAGTTTGAAAAATATGAGAACTGGCAAGCAGAAACTTTTATCTGCTCATGAAATAGTTCAGGAGGTAACTAAAAGATGCTTGTTTTGATTTTGTCTATATTAAGTATTATTATTGTTCTTGCGTTTGTTATTATTGCGTTTGTTATTGTTTTTGGAAATATGACTTTAAAAAAGAAAAAGAAAAAAGATAAACGAGAACCAGAATTAAGCATGGATTATGCGCAAGAAGATGTTTTTTTTAGGTAATTATATTTTAGAAAAGTAATTTAGCATTTTTATTCCATATAAATTGCTGGGCGTTTGGGTTTTGCTTTTCTTGCTTTGTTTTCAGGATCATATTTTAATTTGTTATTTACTGCAAAAACTTTTACTTTTTTATTGCTTCTTTTTTCAAGAATTTTTTCATTAAAAACATTAAGTTCATTTGGCATTACATAGATGAAAACTTTTTTTGGCTCTTTTTTTGTTTTTTCTTTGATGATTTTTGAAATCTGCGCAATATCAGAGATTGTTTTATCTATTATTTTTTCTTCTTCTTCATATTTTTTATTAATTTTATTTTCATTGACTTTTGGCCAGGTTGAAGTTGAAATAAAAGATTTATTACCTAGATTTTGCCAAAGTTCTTCAGTAATATGTGGGCAAAAAGGATTTAGTAATTTAAGAAATTTCTCAGCAGAGTCTTTGTTAATTTGTTCTTCTAAAAAATTCTCAAACAGGTCTCTTATTTTTATAATTGCTAAATTATATTTTAGATTTTCCATATAATTGGTTACATCTCTTATTGTTGAATTTAACTTGCTTTCAAGACGAGGACTTATTTTTCCTGGCTTAAATTTAGTAAAATAATTATATACTCTTATTAAAAATTTGTGTGTGTTTTCAATTCCTTTATCACTCCAGTAGGTGTCTTTATCTGGTGATGCAAGAGATACTTGAAATAATCTTAAAGAATCTGCACCATATTTTTTGACAATGTCAAAAGGGTTGACTGTATTTCCTCTTGATTTAGACATTTTTTGTTTATCTGCACCATGAACCAGGCCTTGGTTGAATAATTGAACACAGGGTTCTCTAACATTAATTAATCCAAGGTCATTTAGAAATTTTGTATAAAATCTAAAGTAGATTAAATGCATGCATGCATGTTCTTTGCCACCGACATAAAAATCAATTGGCATCCAGTAATTTGCTTTTTTTGAGTCGAATATTTTTTTAGTATTTTTTGGGTCGCAGTATCTTAAGAAATACCATGATGAATTGACAAAGGTGTCCATAGTATCTGTTTCTCTTTTTGCAGGACCCTTACATTTTGGACATGTTGTATTTACAAATTTTTCATTTGTCAGCAAAGGATTGCCTTTTCCAAATGTTACATTTTTTGGAAGCTTAACTGGTAAATCTTTTTCAGGAACAGGGACGATTCCACATTTATCGCAGTATATAATTGGGATAGGAGTTCCCCAATAACGCTGTCTTGAAATTAACCAATCTCTAAGTTTAAATTCAGTAACTTTTTTTCCAAGTTTTTTCTTAGTTAGATATTTTGTAATATCCTCAATTGCATCTCTATTCCATGTTCCATTAAATTCACCAGAATTAATTAATACTCCGTCAGAAGTGTATGCTCTGGACATTTTTTCAGGATTTAATTTATAATCTTCAGGAGTTATAACTACCTTTATTGGTATTTTGTATTTTTTTGCAAATTCAAAATCTCTTTGGTCATGAGCTGGAACAGCCATAACCATACCTGAACCATATTCTGCAATTACAAAATTTCCTGCATAAACTGGAACTTTTTCATTAGTTAATGGATTAACTGCATAACTGCCTGTAAATACCCCTTCTTTTTCTAAATCTTCAAGTTCTTTTTCAGAAACAGATTTTATTTTTTTCAAGAACTTTTCAACTTGATTTTTTTGTTTTGGAGTTACTAAATCAAAAAGCTGAGGATGTTGTGCAGAAATTACCATAAATGTTACGCCATAAATTGTGTCTGGGCGCGTTGTGAATATTGGCCAAGTTTTATTATTTATCTTAAAATTGATTTGCGTTCCATGTGATTTTCCAATCCAATGGCGTTGCATTGCTTTTATGTCATCTGGCCAGTGTTTTAATTTATTGATATCTTCATATAACTCATTTGCATAGTCTGTTATTTTAAAAAACCATTGTTTTAATTGTTTTAGTTCAACATTTGTGTTTTCATGTCTCCAGCATTTTCCATTATGAACCTGTTCATTTGCAAGAACAGTTTTGCATTTTGGACACCAGTTAACTGGAGATGTTTTTCTATATGCTAAGCCTTTTTTGAACATCTGCAAGAAAATCCATTGATCCCATTTATAATAATCTGGGTCTGCAGAACTTAATTCGCGGTCCCAGTCATAACTCCAACCAATTGCAGTTTGTAGTTTTTTAAAGCTTTGAATAGATTTTTTTGTATAATCCATTGGATGTTCTTTAGCTTTAATTGCTGCATTTTCTGCAGGCAATCCCAAGGCATCATATCCTGTTGGGCACATTACATTAAATCCTTGCAGTCTTTTAAATCGCGCATTCATATCATTAATAGTATAATTAAATGAATGACCTACATGAAGTCCGACTGAAGAAGGATAAGCAAACATTTCAAGAGAATAATATTTTTTTTTCTTGCTGTTGTCTATAGCTTTAAATGCTTTTTTTTCTTTCCATAGTTTTTGCCATTTTTTATCAATTTTATGAAAGTTAATTAAAGTCATAATTACTATATATTATTGAATGATTTTAAAAGATTTATTATATTTTAATTGATTGCAGTTAATAAATTCTAGATAATCCTAAATAAAGGTTTGTTAAATGTGAGCGAGCCCGGAGGGATTCGAACCCACGATCTACAGCTATCTCCTTCCTTTCCCCGTTTTTTGGGGTGAAGACCTTCTTTTTTAAAAGAAGGGATTCATTAGAAGGCTGTCGCCCTATCCAGACTAGGCTACGGGCCCAGAACATAAGAATTAAAGTTAGTTTATAAATTTTTTCTAAACTAATAAT
>CAYTAB010000031.1:4490-5957 GCA_964435825.1 Candidatus Woesearchaeota archaeon | reverse complement strand
TTATTTTTATCTTATCTTTTTTTGTTCATCCACTAGTTTCAAAGATTATCTTTTTTTGTTTAGTTGGAATTCTCTATCATGGGTTTTTTGACTTTATTTGGACATTATTAAGAACAAGCAGTAAGTTTTATTTGATTGTTTCAAAAAACAAAATTAGAGTAGACAAAAAAATAACAAAAAAACAAGCTTTTCAGCAGCTCTCCACTAAATTCTTGGGTTTTAAAATATAAAAAACCTTAAAAGACTTATTTATCTTCTTAAGATTATGATTGTTGGAGTTGTAGGTAAGGCAAATGTAGGAAAATCAACTTTCTTTAAATCAGCTACAATGGCTGAGGTAGAGATTGCTAACTATCCTTTTGCAACTATAAAACCAAATACTGGCGTAGCTTATGTTAAGATTCCAGATGTTGCTCAGGAGTTTAACAAAATATCAAATCCGCGAGAAGGATTTGTTTTGGAAAAGTATAGATTTGTTCCTTTTCAGCTTATTGATGTAGCAGGTCTTGTTCCTGGAGCTCATGAGGGAAAAGGTCTTGGAAATCAATTTCTTGATGATTTAAGACAGGCAGATTGCCTTATTCATGTTGTTGATGCAGCTGGAGCCACAAATGAAAAAGGAGAGCAAGTTAAACCTGGAACGCGAGATCCTGCAGAAGATGTAAAATTCCTCGAAGTTGAACTTGATATGTGGTATTTGAATATTCTTAATCGTGGATGGATTAAATTTGCAAGAAAAGCAAAAATGGAGCATTCTGATCCTGTTAAAGCTATTTCAAATCAATTTTCAGGATTAGGTGTTAATGATGAGTTGGTGAAGAAAGCACTAAAATCAGCTCAGCTAAATCTTGATAATTTTGATAAATGGTGTGAACCTGAGTTAAAAAAATTAGCAATTGAACTTAGAAAAATGACAAAACCAATGATAATTGCAGCAAATAAAATTGATTTACCTGGTGCAAAAGAGAATGTTTCTAGATTAAAAAAACTATTTCCAGATTACATAATTGTCGGATGTTCAGCAGAATCAGAGCTTGCTTTAAGAGAAGCAGCAAGAAAAGATTTAATTAAGTATATTCCTGGAGATAAAGATTTTTTAATTAAGTCACCAGAAAAGCTGACTGCTCAGCAAAAAAAAGCACTTGCATTTATTCAGAAAAATATTCTTGATAAATATAAAACAACAGGAGTTCAGGATATTTTAAATTCAGCAGTTTTTGAAAAACTAAAATATATTGCTGTTTTTCCAGGAGGTGTAAGTAAATTAGAAGACCAGCAAGGCAGAGTTCTCCCAGATTGTTTTTTAATGCCCCCAAAATCAACAGCATTGGATTTTGCATACAAGCTTCATTCAGACTTTGGAGATAATTTTATTAAGGCAATTGATGTTCGAACAAAAAAAGCAGTTGGAAAAGACCACGAACTAAAAAATTTAGATATCTATGAAATCTGCTATAAGAAATAAAT
>CAYTAB010000031.1:0-4390 GCA_964435825.1 Candidatus Woesearchaeota archaeon | reverse complement strand
TAAACTTCTCTCGCAGCGTTTATTTTTAAGAGATTGCTTAACTTCTTAACATTATACTAAATAAGAGAAGATATGCCGAACAGCAGTGAGGCGTCTTTTGCCAGCTTTTCTTTGAGAAAAGCTGATATATGAAATCTGCTATAAGAAATAAATTAAACTTCTCTCGCAGCGTTTATTTTTAAGAGATTGCTTAACTTCTTAACATTATCGCAGGATATCTATGCACTGCGTAAATCCTTCTGCGAGAAGGAGAATAGCAATCTTTTTAAATGCTTTATTCTATGATAGTATAAAGGTAATAATCACAATGGGAAGAATAAGAACACAAACTACGAAAAGAATCGCAGATGAACTTATTAAAAAAAATCCAGAGCATTTCACTAAGGATTTTCAAAAAAATAAGCAAAAACTAATTGAAGTAGCAAAAGTAAGTACAAAGAAATTTAGAAATATCATTGCAGGATATATTACAAAAAAAATAAAGACATCACAATAATGCTCTTCTATGTAGAGGAGGTACGCTAAAATGGCAGAAGATTACGCAATATACATTGGTGGTAAACCTTTTATGAATTATGTAACTGCAGTTGTAATGCAGTTTACTGCTAAAAACGCCAACACTGTTGTTGTTAGATCTAGAGGAAAATTTATTAGCAAAGCAGTTGATGTTGCAGAGGTTGTTCGAAGTAGATTTTTAAAAGACCAGATTTCCATTGAAAAGATGGATGTTGCATCAGAGGAATTTCAGAACAAAGAAGGAAAAACTGTAAGAGTTTCAACTCTAGATATAACACTAAAAAAGGTTGTTGAAAAACCAAAGTCTGTAACAAATAAGAAATAATTTTTTATTTCTTCCTTTTATTTTGTTTTAAAAGTTTATAGATTACAGCAAGTTGCTGTTCTGCATTTTGTTTCCAAGTTATATTTTTAAACTTTTTTGCATTTTTTGAAAGTTCATTAACTACTTTAGGATGTTTTATTAAATAATCAACTCCTTTTGAAAAGTCATCACAGATAAAACATTCTTTTCCTGGAGTTAATGTATATACAATCCTGCCTCTTGGAGCTAAAATGGGCTTACCACAAGCAAGATATTCATACATTTTTAAGCTAGTATCCTGGTCATTTGCATTAATTGCAATATCACAACCCTTAACATAAGATATTGCTTCTTCATGTTTTTTAAATCCGAGAAATTTGACATTTTTTGGAAGGTTTTTTATAATTTCTTTATTAGTTAAGCTTCCTAAAAGATAGAGTACTGCTTTTTTATTTTTAAATGCATTAATTATATTATCTACGTTTTTATATTTGCTTATTTCTCCAAGATAAATAAACTTAAGTCTTTTTTCTGAAAGTTTTTTTGCTTTTATTTGTTTAATGTTTTCAGTTATTCCATGTTGAATGTGTATAGTTTTAAGACCTAGAAGTTTATTAATCTGTGTTCTAAATGTTGAAGGTGTTGTGATTATATCTGCATTTTCTCCAATGTAATTTTCTATTTTAGCAATTCGGGAAATACCCCATTTTCTACCCATGACTTCAGTATAGTGGTCTTGCCATGCAAATAAAATCGGGCATCTAATTAAACCTAGTTTTTTAAGCTTAACAACAAAATATCCAATCATATGTGTTATAATAATTATATCTGGTCTAAATTTAAGATATCTTAAATAAAAAGTTGGCCACTTCTTTTTTGTAATAAAATCAATTTTGTGACCCTTTTTTTCCATTTCAATTGCAATTCTATGCCATGCTCCTTTTTTCCCACTGCTTTTATGATCTGCTGGAGAGTAGTTTACAATTTGTATCTTCATATTAGATTTTCCTGATTTTTTCATTTTTTATAAATATATCATTCCATAATTGCAAGGAATATAGCTGCTATATTTGGTTTATTTGGTGATTATTATGAACAATATCTACTCCTGGAAGTTTTTTTAAATCTAAGTTTATATAACCTTTTCTAATGTCTTTGCCGCATCCAAGATTTAATTTTTTCATCTAAAATAATCTACTCACTATGATTTAAAAGTTATTATTTTTAAACAACAAAACCATTAAATAATTTTAATACTTCATTTCTATAGGGGTGCTATTTTGAATATAACTTTTTCTGGAGAACCATTATCTAAAGAAGAAAAAAACAATATAGTTCTTGCACTAACTGAACATCAGATATCGAAGTATATTAAAAACGCCAAAATTCATATTAAGGAATATCGAAAACAAGGTTTCCGCAGTAAAGTATCTATGCATATGCTTGCAATGACAGATTTTGGGGAATTTAGCGCAGATTCAGATGCTTGGCAGTTAAATTGGGCAACAAATACCCTAATTCGCAAAACTGCAGCTTTTCTATCTAAAAAAGTAGAAAGGAAGAAGCAAAAAACTCCTTTACGAACAAGAGGAGTTTTAAGAAAGCTATTTAGGCGTCAGAATTAAGTTCTTTTGTTTTAATATTCTTATTATTATTAAAATAATTGCAAAAATAATTAGCGGTATCCATTGCAATTTTGAGCCTAAGGACATAATCTGAAAAATTGTATTTAAAATCGCAGCAATAAGTAGACCAATCCAGATAATCTGGATGTTTTTCCTTTTCATATTTATAACAAGCAGATTACTTAATTTAAGGCTTACTGAAACTAAACTTTCACTGAAAAGTAATATTGCAACAGAATATCTAAAGGTTTTAAAAAAAAGAAGAAAATACTGAACTATGTCTAATCTTGAGCATATACTTCATGTATCTAAAGAGTATCTTAAAAAAACTTATCCAGATTCATTTAAAGTTTATACTCTTGATTTTAATGGATTTATTCAAACTTTTTATGTAATGAAAAGAGAACATGACTCAACATTTGATAACCTTTATCTTCAATTATCTCATCTTGGTTTAAGAAATCTAAGAGATTTTCCAAAAAAAAGAATCCCTGAGCAAGTTTATGAAACAATAATTGTTAAAAACAAAGTTCCATTTAAATCTGAAAAAAGACAGTGGAATGTAGTAATTCATTCAGCACCAACATTTAATTTTGAGATTCATGATTATGAAAACAGACCAGATGTAATTCGCTCACATTCACAGGAATTACCACTTATTAAATTTTCTCAGAAAAATGTAGAAAACTATCATCAACAGGTGAAACCCATTATAATGAAGAAAAACAGGTTCTCTGGAAAAGAAACAACTTTAAATGATTTTGTAGATGGAGAGCAGAATAAGAACAATCTCAGCAAAAAATATACTCCTATAGGAAAAAATGAACATTATTCAAGAAAATTGCGAATTGATGTTCTTCATTCAGCAAACTCAAATAATCGCGATTTAACAATAATAACTGAATTAAAAAGAGATACAGCAACAGGTTTGTCTGAAATTAATAATCGAGTTATGCAGTTAACTGCGCTTCAAAGTTATATCCTTTATAAATATATTTGCATTCCTGAAGAACTTAAAAAATATGCTATTTCATACTCAACACCTGCACCAATAAATCCTGTTGAAGGAAATGCTCTATTAAATATGCATCTAAAAATTAATAATAATGAAGAAGTAAGAAATATTCTAGAAGAAAAAAATATTAGGCTTGAACCTATATTTTTTTGGAATCTTTCATCAGAAACAGGATTAGAAGCAATTATTAAAAATAAACAAAAGAAAATTAAACATACTGTTTATGCAATCAAAAACACAGAAGAGTTTTTTAACAAAATTAAAAATCCTCAAAAGTTAATTGATAATCTCCAGTTATATTCAGAGTATCTAACTTTTGTTCAGGAGAAGGTACTTGGTCTTTAGTAAAATAATTAATTATTGCATTTTTAAATAAACTAAGATCTTTTTTATCATAAAAAATAGCTCCTGCAGAATTAAAATGACCTCCAAAATCTCTTTTTTCCTTAGGTATTCCTGCAATATCATGGCATTGTTCAGTGATTTTTAATACATCCTGGTCTGCTGATTTTGACCGTATAGAAACTTTATATTTAGAAGGTAAATTTGTATTTAAAAAAACAAATAATTTTGGATTTATTTTGCATAAAGTAGTTAAGTTAATTATTGGAAAAATATGAGCTTTAAGCTGGTCAAACCCATTGATTGAATAAAAAAATACATTGTTGTCTGCGCTTTTTTCAAGATTATAATATGCAGAAATCATGCTTTCTTCATACTTTAAGTTTATGTTTGCGCATTCCTTTATTATTTGTTTGCGCATTCCTTTAAAATCTCTTTCTTCATTTAAGATTTTAAGAAGCTTTGATGAATTTTCAAATTTTTCAGAGAAAAATATTTTTGATTGATTAATAAACTGCGCAACATGGTTTTTTATTTGATTTTCTTTTGAATAAATGAAAAACAAAGGCAAATAATTTTTTATTAACT
>CAYTAB010000030.1:0-6078 GCA_964435825.1 Candidatus Woesearchaeota archaeon | reverse complement strand
CAAGACCTTTTGGCAACTTGCCTTTTTTTAAAAGGCAGTAGAAGATGAAGTAATTCTATCTTACACTCTTTTTTGTCAAGTAAAGCAAGACCTTTTGGCAACTTGCCTTTTTTTAAAAGGCAGTAGAAGATGAAGTAATTTTTGCAAAATACTTAAAAACTAAAAATATTTGTTCTTTTAATAGAGGTTTTTTCAAAAGAAAAAATCCGCTTCTGTAGCTCAGTGGTAGAGCGCTACCTTGGTAAGGTAGAGGTCGGGAGTTCGACTCTCCCCAGGAGCTTTAAACCAGAATTTTATGTGCTTTGGTTTTTACTACAACTCTTTTTATTCTAGAATGCACTATTTTATTTTCAACAGGCTCTATGCCTTTAACTTTATTCTTATATTTTTTAATCAGTTCTTCTTTAGCAAATTTAACTGAGTCTGTAATTAATGGAAATTTAGAATCCTCAGCACCAAGTAGATTTTCAAGAGTGTGATTTTGAATCCAGATTCCTGAATCAATTTCTTTAAAAGTTTCATATTTGATTCTTAATTCTCTTTTTAATTTGCGATAAACTTTATTGTTTTTGTAGAGTATTACTGGAAGACATGCAAGATGACCTGCTGCAATTGGTGGAATAAGTGCATATAAAAATACAACTTTACTTGAAAATGAAACTGCTTTATTAAATGATTGAAGTGAATTTGCTTCAACAAGAGGATTTGTTTCAGTATATTTTGAGCATATTACAGGATCTAGCTTCTTTCCCTCTTCAAGTAGTTTAATGATGTTTTTTGTTGTATATGTATCAATTGCTAAAGCAACTTGACCTATGGAAATTGCAGCAACACTTAGTGGAAGGATTTTTTCATTTAAGATATTCCATAAGGAAAGAGATTCTTTATTTAAATATGACATATAGCTGTAACTAAGAGGAACAGCTGCTGTAATAATAGGAATACTTGCTAAGGTTCTTTCTTTAATAAAACTTAATTTATCTGGCTTATTTTTCATAAGTTTAACAAGTCCATTTCCTAATGTTCCTAAACTAGATAAATCATCTTTAATAATTTCCAAACCTGATTGTGTATAGAATTTTAAATACTCCTTTGTTTTAAATGTAATAAATTCTCTAACTTCTTTTTCTGATGTGATAGTGTAACTCATATTTGATGCATAAATATATCTACTTTAACTTATATATTGCTTTTTGTTACATTATTTATCATATATCTCGTATTTGAATAGGAAACATTTTTAAATATCTCATTTCTTATTAGGTTTGGTGATACTATGTTTTTATCAGATGCAACACTAGATAAATATATTAAAGAAATAGCAAGAACAAAGTCTAACCATCAAAGTCCTTTTCATGAACAGGAAGTAATAAGCGATATAGTGCATCTTCAAGAATTACTTACTGAGCAAGTACTTAAGATACCAGAATATAATTCTTTATCTGAAACTGAACAATTTAAACTAAGAATTGATACTGCAAGAGATATTCTTGATTTAAATAAAACTTGCCAGCATAAAACATATCTGCAGACAATTAAGGAAGTGCAGAACTATTCAACACAAAAGAACCTTCCTTTTGATAAAGCAGCACAAGCACTTCTTCAAATAGAAAAGAGCTATTGTTTTGATTTAGATTCAGATGATTTAATAGAATGATTTTTTCTTTTTAGTTATAACTCTTGTTTTTTTATTGTAAGAGTAGTGAAATTATTAAAAGGGATTTTAAGAAAGGTTTTTAAATAATCTCGAAATGTTACTAAATCCAGTAAGTTACAGTTACATCTTGAAACTTATTGTAAATAACTCGTATCCAATTTTGATTTTAATTTCAAGAAAGTCATAGTAACTTTTTTATATAATCAGTTATTTCTATTTAATGGGTTAGCTGTGATAAGTCTGGGAGATATTTTTAATTTAAGAAAACGTTCTTCTTTAGAACAAAAATTACATTCATCTGAAGAAGTAGATATGTTTACTGCAAAACAAAAAACTGCAAAATATTTTTTAGAAACTCATCCAAATTATCAAATTTTTTTAATAAATACTCGTAAAACTTCTGAAGAAACTTTTATTGATATTTACTATGCAATGCCACAGGACATTAATCAAGTAAGAGATTTACTTGAAAAAAACAAAGGAAAGTATCATATTCTTCAGAATGAAGAAGCGTTGAAATTATTAAATGTGCACTCTGTAGAATTAAAAGTTACTTGTAATTTTGGAAAATATTTGTTACCTCAAAATACATAAGAGGTGTTTAATAAAATACAGAAAAAAGAGATTAAAGCTATTTGTCTTTTCAATTGTATATATGTTTTTAAATTATAAATGAGAATAAAAGCTTAAAATCATGGAGTATGACGCACCAGTAATTAACATTGGCAATCAACCTATTGAGCATTATCTTCTTAATATTTATTCAATGCTTTTAACTAAACAAAAAAAATTTTACCTAAGGGCAGTTGGAAAGTCAATTAATCATGCACTTAATCTGATGAATATTTTAAACAATGAAATTTTTCCAAACTTTTTTTTAATAAATTATCTGACAAATGTAGTTGAAAAAGATAACATACATGTGTCAGAACTAATTATGGAGGTGGAGATTAATGATTCTGGATTTATGTCAGATTGAAATAATGCTTAAGGATCTTTTAATGGCAGATAAATTTTCATTTTTATCTCCAAAAAGTCTTAAACAAGGAAGTCTTTTAATATCTGAATTTTTTCCAAAAGAAAATAAAATAGTTATAAATCCTCTGATTATTGATCCACATAAACTTGAAGATAATGTTCTTCAAAAAGAATTTTTCAAACTAAAATCAATTACACTAAATAGCTTTTTAAGAGCAGGTCTTCTTTCACCAACTAATTTAGATGAAGTTGGAAAAACTATTTCAAAATGGGATGATATTCTTCTTGGAGTTGACACAAATTTATTTTATTTTTGCGGTTTAACTAATTTTTTATTAAATTCCTATTCTTATAACCAAAGAAAATCCTTTTTTGATAATCCAAATTGGATTGCATTTATTATTCCTGCTGCAGTTCTTGGAGAAATTGAAAATAAAGCAAATTACACAAAAGATAGTTTTGGAAAGAGAGTGTCTTTAAGAGCATTGCAAGAAATTTTTCTTTTAAAGAGAAGTTCTGATGTTTCTGGAGTGTCAGTTTTTGTTTCAGGAAGTATGGCTTTGTCTGTAGAGCCAAATAAAGTTATACGAGATTATCTTATACGAGAGCAATTTAAAGAATTTGTAAAAAATCTTGACTTTAACAAAGGAGCATATTTTGTAACTGCAGACCGGGCATGTGCATCAATTTCAAAAGCAGAAGGTATAAAGACACTTTTTGTGAAAATGCCTGAACTTGAAAAAGAAATAGAGCTTTTTTCATCAAATAGAGCCAACATCTCAGAGATAATTTATGAGTTTGCAGTTTCATTCTCTCCCCTTGTTCTAAAAATAGAAAAAGATGGAAAAGAATCAGAAATTAAATTTGAGATTAATTGGAACTCAAAAGATTTATCTGATTGGGAAAAATGGAAAATCAATATGAGCATAATCAAAGATGAATTAAATATGCTTAATTTTGAAAAAACAGATTTTCATAAAAAAATGCTTCAAGGTTGGAACACAATTTTAGCAAGAAAAAGTTTTGAAGATTAGAAATCATTTTATACTTGCTTTTTCAAATATTATAAAATGAAATCAAACAAAAATGAACAAGACGATGTAATTCAAAAAATTAAGTTAAAGTATCTTCCTTATGAAAAAAAATATAAGTTACCGCCTTTTGAATCTCTTGATAAGGAATTTCAGCTTTATTCAATAGATGAATTTTCTACAAATTTGTTATATGAGATACGAAGGCAAATCACATCAACTCTAAATTTAATGTCTAATTTTCTGTTGCCAGTTTTATCTCCTGCAGAAGGAGATATACATTCGTTGATTGAAGCTTCAGGAATAAAAAAAGAATTAAAAATTAAGATGAGCAAGCTTTTCAAAAAAATGCAGTATCTGAATCATTTGGGAATAACTGCAACACTTAAAGGTGAAAAAGAAACTGCAAAATTTATAAATCTTTTATGGAAACAATGGCCTTTGATTAAAAAAGAAATGATTGTTTATGCTCAAAAAATCACAGAAGTCTGGGCAAAAGAACAAAGAAGTGATAAGGCAGATGTTGGTTATTTAGGATAGTGAATGAAAACTTTTTTATTAAACAAACATAATAAATTATCTATGAAATACGTTAAGGTATTTATCTCTTTAATGCTCCTGTCTTTTCTAATTTTTCCAGCATTTTCACTTCCAGCAATTATTACAGATGTATCTGAGAAAACATCACATATCCCATATAATGGTGTAGCAGAATTTGAACTTGAAATAACAAATAATCAAGATATTGCTGAAAAAATATATATACCTCAACCAAGAAGCAAATGGTCAATTTCACTTAATCGGTATATTTTAGAAATACCGCCACATGAATCACGTAATATTACAGTCTATGCAATTCCAAACTCAGGAGTTGAAAAAGGAAAATATTCAATATTTCTTGAACTAAAAGCAATGCGCAATCCTGAAGCATCAACTTTTCAGTATTTGCATATAACTGTAACATCTGAAGAACCAAAAATAGTTGAGAAAGTTAAGATATCAAGAGAAGTAAAAGAAGAAATAAAAACTCAGAATTCTTTATTGAGAAAAACCTATCATGCAATTTTGACAAATGTTGGAAATGCACCAGTAGATGATTTTTATTATATTGAAGTTTCAACTTTTGATTCGTTTTTTTTAAAAGCAGAACCAAGATTTGATGAAATTTATAATTCTCCTGAAGGAAAAACAATGGTTTGGGCATACACTCTATATCCAAGCGAAGTTCTTGAAATATATTATTCTGTTTCATATGTTCCTTTAATTGTAGCAGGTGCATTAATACTTGCAGCAATTATAATTCTCTTATCATTTTACAAAACACCATTTTTCCTTGAAAAAGAGATTATTCTTCATAAAAAAACATCTGATAGAAAGAAAAATAGCATTAAGATAAAACTTAACATTAAAAACAAAACAAATAAAAAACAGACAAATGTTGTAGTTAAAGATATTGTTCCAGCACCTTTGCTTATTACAGGAGATTTTGGAACAATTGATCCAACAACAATTAAAAAATTAAAAGATAAAGTTGAATTAACTTGGAAATTTGATGTTCTTGAACCAGAGGAAGAAAGGATTGTAACTTATGAAGTAAGATCTGCATTAAGAGTTCTTGGAAAAATTATTTTGCCAACAGCAGTTCTTGAACAAAAAAGAAGTAAGAAACGAACAATAAGAATGCATGCAAAACTCACTAAATTTGAGCTTTAATTATTTTGTGACAACTAAGACTTGACTTTATATTAACAAAATCTTTTTATATTCACTTTTATTCCTTTAGTTATCCCACCCTAGCTCAATTGGTAGAGCGCGTGGCTGTAGATTGAATCCCTTTCTTTTATCTAAGAAAGGTCTTCACCCCAAAGAAACTCTTTGGAGGTGTACGCGCTTAAGGGTAGTACGAATAGTACCCGCGAGGTTCCTGGTTCGAGTCCGGGGGGTGGGACTTTATTATATAAATTCTTATAAATTCTTAAGCAAAATTAATTCTATGGATAAATTTACTAGCATAAATTTAAAACAAGATGGCATTGAAATTATTCCAGATAGAATGAGGATTAAACATCCATTATATGAGTTAAATCGTGTTATTTATTATTACAAAACACTTGATGAAAATATTCCAGATGAACATAAGAAAATAAATGTCAGAGAGAATTTAGCTTTACTCAAGACATACACAAAAAATTATAATTCTATTATTGCTTTATATAATCAAAAAACAGGAAATAATCTTCCTTTATTGCAGTTTATTACTGAACGCCTTGATAGAGTATTATATGATGTTGCTGCAAAAAAAGAGAAAAGTACATTCTTAATAGAAGCAACAATTCTAATTGGAGAAGCAATTGATGAAATCTCTGCTAATGCAACATATAACTTAGAAAAAATTGTCAAGGAATTGAAAAA
>CAYTAB010000029.1:0-6126 GCA_964435825.1 Candidatus Woesearchaeota archaeon | reverse complement strand
TAGTATTTGTTAAATACTTTACTGGAAGATAATCCAAGGACTCATTTTCATCTATAATTTTTTGTAGTAACAATTCAAGATTTTTCTTTTTTGTTTTCAGAGAATCAAAATCACTTGCAACAAAAGAATTTAGTTTATCAATTTCATAGATTGTAGAATAATACTTATTTAAAAGTTCTTCCCTTATTTCTCTTTGATTGCGGATTTGACTATCATTTCTTTCTTGTCCCTCATTTAATCCAATTCTTGAAGCTATATTTATTTTTTTAAATGTTTTTCCTAAATTGAATAAGTTATATACAAACTCTTTTTCTATTTCTGAAGCATTATCTAATCTTTTTTCAATAAATGAATTAATGCTTGTTTCAATTTTATTAAAATCTTGCATCGAGATATCTGATGCAGCATTTTTAATCTCATTTAATGAACCTGTATAGTAACCAAGAGCAATTTCATAAATAGATAATCTTAAAGAAATATCTAAACCAGGAGTGTCTCTTTGTCTTCTAAACACTTCATCAATAGAGCTTAGTTTTATTTTTAATAAATTATCATTATCTTTTTCTTCAAGAAAAAGAATGTTATTTGGTGATAGGTCTTGGATAACTGGTGAAATCAGAGTTAAATATTCTGAAGTTATGCAGTTTTTTAACAATTTAACAAAGTTGCTGTCTTTTTCTTTTAATTTATTTAAAAATTCTTTAAATTCAATAAGCTCATTAACTAATTCTTCTTTATTTTGTAAATACAATGAAGATAGTTTTGGAATAAATGTATCAGCTAATGCTTGAAATTCATTTTCAATTTTTCCCATTATCTCATTTAAGTTCTCAGGAGTTGGTTTAACTTGATGAATAAGAAGAGTATTATCTAAATCAGATTTAAGATTTCTAAAGAGATTAGCTTTTTCAATTTCAGTTTTATACTGTCCAATAAATTTTGTAAGATAATATATTGATGAATTAATATGATCTTTTGAATAAATTTCAAACATATTTTTTTGAGGTTTTCCAGCATAATCCATCCGCAGTAAAAGGTTATCATACCAGATTAAATCAACAATTTTTGAAGAATTATAATCTTCAAATAGCTCAACCATTTCTTCAGGTTTGATATTAAATGGAGCAGTGCTATATTTTGAATTAACAAGTTTCTGAACATTAATGTCTCTTTGTTCAATAACTGCCCTCTGACCAGTTAAGTCAGTTCCAATTTTATAAACAACAGTTCTTCCATCTGGATTTTTAGTTAAAAATGTAAGTCCAGTAACATTAGAGATAATCTTCTCAACTGTTTCTGGAAAAATTGATAGTAAATAACCTTCAATTTTTCTGTTGTTTTCTTCAATTTTCTCCAAAGGAGTTCCAATTGGATAGGTTTTTGAAAGAATAGACTCTACCTGAGTTCTACTTGCTTTAAGTTTGGTTTCAAGGTCATCAGTATACATAAGCTAATCCTCCTTTGGAATCTAAAAATGATTTAATGTCAAATTCTTTTTTATCAAAAAAACAAACATGACCTCCATCTAGAAGATAATGAGATTCTTCATTATCAAAGTCTGATTTAATATTTTCTCCTAACTCGCTTTTATGTTTACGAAGATTTATTTCCTTAAATCTCTCAAGAATTTGCGGTGAGCTTTCTTCTTTAAGCTGAATGCGAAGTATTCCTTTGTTTTCTTCAATGATTTTTTTTGCAGTTTTAATAATTTCCATGCTGATTCTTTTTTTATCTTGTTTTAGGATTTCTGCAGCAGAGTTTATTCCTGCAAGAGCTAAAGAATATACACAGTCCTGTATCTGAAAATAAGACCATCGTTTTGTAATGTTTGAGTCAAGATTAACTGTTTTTTTTGTTATTGCTGGATTTAAAAAAAGTTCAGAAACTAGCTCCAAGTAGTTTATCACTTCTATAAGTTCTTTTTTTAATTTTAATATAAATTCTTCCTTTGTTTTAGATTCTAGAGCAATTGCTGGAATATTGATTGCAATATTTTGAATTTCACCAACTCTTACACTTCTAATCCATCCTTTCCATTCAGAATCAAATCTTGCATTCATTCCGCAGTAACTTGCATTTTCCTTTTGCCATTTAGGAAGCATATTTGCAACATAGTAGGTATTTAGGTTAGAACAGTCTAGATTAGCATTTTTATCCCATATTTTTAATATAGGTACAACTCCTTGAATGTTTGTGATTTCTTCAAGAATTAAAGGAATAATCTTATTTGCAGTTTTACTAAATTCAGAATATGTTTTTCCACCATAATATTCAATTGGAAGGTTTTTTGAAAATCTTGGAATACCTATTTCAAGAGAAACATATATTTTTATATCTGGAATCATTATTTTTTCAAAAAATTCAGCTATTTTTCTTTTTATTTCTATTTCTGAAAGACCTTCAACAAAAGGAGCTATAAAATAATTAAAGCTGTCAATAAGGTGATTTTGTTTTACATGTTCAACAGTCATTTTAACTGCTTCTTCAATACTTGAAAGAAAAAAATCTAAATTCTTGGGAGTTTTTTCTTTAATTTTATGAACTGAAATTCCTCTGATATCATGAACAAAATTCAATAGAATAGGTTCTCCTAGGTTCTGAATGAAAATTGTGCCATTCATATGTTTTTCAATAGCTTGAGGTTCAATTGCAGACAAAAAAGTAAAATAGGTTCTTTTTTTACTTTGTTTTTTTACTAGGTTTTTTAAAGAGCTTTCAATAACTGTCATTCTGTCAATTAATGTTTTTTCAAACAAGGATTTTAATTCAATTAATGTAATCTTGTCATAAATGTGATTATAAATCATATCAAGAGTATTGTCAATTGTTTTCTGCGGTAATCCAAGTTCAATATACTCTTTTATAAATTCATTTTCATTAAATTGTGTTATGCTTCCATCATTAAGAATAATTTCAAAAGAAGGAGCTTCAGCAGTTTCTTTTCTTGCAGAACTTAGTTTTGCAGGACTTAATTCAATATTAAATGAATTTACATAAAAAACTCTTTTTAGACGATTATGGATTTCTTGTTTAGATTTTATTAATCCAGCTTTTTCAAGACCTTCAAGATACTTATGCGCTGTTGAAAAATTAATTTTAAGCTCTTTTGAGATATCTGTTATTGATTTTGCACCTTCATTAACTAAATATTTTAAAATATCAAGTTTTGTTGCATTATCAATTGCTCTAAGTTTCTTAATTAGATCTGCATTGCTATCCATTGCGCCTCCAAGTTATAGTAAATCACAGGAAAAATTTATAAGTTTTATTATAAATCGTGATATCTTCTATTTTATGCGATATATCATAAAAGCCATACTCTTATTAATATTTGTATCATATATTAAGATACTAGATTGTAAAAAGAACTATTTTGTCAGCAACAGAAACTATAAAATAACTAATTAAATTCCTTAGCCCTGGAGCAAATCCAACAATTGCAATTGCAATAAGCAGAGCATTTTTTAAATTAGTGTCTTCAATATGTTTGTTTATTAAATAAACAACACTAAAAACAAGAATTAGTTTAGTTATTAGAAATGAAAAAGGTGTTTTAGTGATATTGATTATAAAACGGGGCAAAGGATGTTTTTCAAATCCGCCAACAAAAGACATTAATACTGAAGTATTAACACCATCAAAAAGCTGGCAGTAAATTGCAGATAAAGACAGTTTTGATTTGAAAATAGCAATATTAAATTGTTTAATAATAACCCAAATCATAACACTTAAAACCAAAAAGAGAAAAATGCTTCCTAAAACTGGAAGAATATTGGAAAATCTTATTTTTAGAATTTTTGGAGCAAGAACTAAAATTGTTGAAACACTGCCCATAATTAATGTTGTTTTCCAGTATTCAAATTTTGTTTTCTTTTCTATGAAAAAAGCAATTAAAAAGCATGCTAAAAAAAGTAAAGACCATACTGCATATACTCCTGGAGTGATTGTAAAAAAATTCCTAGGATAAAAAGAATTATCTACTAATGCGCGCAATAAAGAGCCTCCAATCATAAAAGGAATTGTTGATAAAAAGAATTTAAAATCAATTTTTACATTTAATTTTTTAATTAAGATATACACACCATAAACAAAAGCTAGAAAAAGAACAGCATAAACAAAAATATCAATTATATTATGCCCGCTTTCATATTTTATTGGATAGATAAATGCATTATACAAAAATTCACTCAACATCTTTTTTTCTCCTAAAATACTGCGCTACAATAATCTCTGCAATAACTGTTGCAGCTACAATAAAGATTATAATAGAACTTTTTAAAACAGTTGATGAATCTGCACTAATAAATCCAGTGATCTGAATTTGTTCATTTTTATATGGATTTGTTCCTTGTTCAATTTCAAGTGTATTAGATATACCATCTCCATCAATATCTTCTTTACTTATTGCATATGAAAAATTAATTAAACTTATCAAAATAAGTATAATAATACTGGTTTTTGAAAAAAGTTTAAAAAGGCCAGACATAGGAATCTTCATCCTTTTTTTCATTGGTTTGTTGATGAGTAGGTTGGGAGTTTGGATAGCTCTGACCTGAGCTTTGTCCATAAGGGCTGCTTTTTTGCGAGCCATACTCATAATTTGGCGATGTTTGCTGATTAAAACTACTGCTTGGTTGAGCAGGCTGCTGTTTTTGATAAGTAAGAATCTGTTCAATTTTGTAGATTTTTTGAGAAAGAGAATCAAGTGTAAGTTTAAATGCTTCAATTCTTGAAATTAAAAGTTCAACTTTGCTCTGGATAATGTTCAAAGAATTTTGAGTGCTTTGCATTGAAAGACTATTTGGATTTAAACCACTTGTTGGTTGAGGATTCATTTGAGGTGCAGGAAAGCTTCCCTGTTCTTTATTTGGATTTGAAAATGCTGCTGGACCTAATGCAGGTTCTTTATTGATTTCTTCTATGCTTGGAAAATCATCATCTTCAAAACCTTCTTTCTTTTTGAATTTATCTAAAAATCCCATATTTTTTAATTGTATTAAATGTATATAAAATTTCTCTAACTAGACAATCTTTATTAATTGGAATTGCCTACTTTAAATCAAGTATGACTGCTTTATTTAACAAGAAGAAAACTTTACCGAGAACTAAACCTGAAACTAAAAATAAGGTTCTTGAAAAACTAAAACCTGTTGTTGAATACAAAGTTTCTCTTCAGGCATATTCACAGTCTGTTGAAAAATTATATTTTAAAATATTGGAATTAATGCAGGGCGCAGGATATGATGTTGATAAGACAGATGACAGCATTATTTCTGCAGAACTATCTGGATTATGGGGAATCTCTTCTCAGAGACTTTCATTTCAGCAAGAAAAAGCTCAGCAAATGATGGTTGGAATTAACACAATGGTAAAAAGTATATTTCAGCTTGTAAGGTCAATTCGGCTTACAAAAGAGAGGTTGGAAATATATCGTCTTGCTATTGAAGAAAAAGAAAAATCATCAGATATTGCACTAAAGGGAATTTTCGTAGATTTAGTGCAGGGAGGACCTAAAAATCCTGCATCTGTTTATGGTCTTGCAACGCAGGTTGGTTTTACAACTCTTCCAGATTTATTTTTTAATATTCATATTTTTGATTCAAAAAAACTAGAAGAGGAATTATCAAAATCTCAGCTTGTTAAAACCCAAAATAATAAAACAATTGAAGTTCTTAAAAGACAGCTTAGGCAATATCTTACATGGAGAGATTCAACATATGAAGAGCTTAAAACTTCAGAAAGATTTTATTTAGCAACTCTACGACAGCATGTTGAAACAATTAAAACATATAAGGAATGGCTTAAACCTTATCTTAATGTTATTCATAAATTAAAAAAAGCACAATACTCTGGAGGAGGACGAGGAGATAAAAAAGCACTAGATATATTGACAGGTTTTGATACTTCAAGAGCAGATATTGAACTTTTTGGTGTAAAACGAACACCAGAGGATAAAGATGAATTGAAGAAAATAAAAAACACTATAAAAGAAGAGAAAAAGAAAGATATTTACCTTAGTTATGAGCTGCGTCCAGTTATTATTTCAACAATGGTTTTTAGAACAGCCCCATTATTAACGCAGGGAAAAGAATATCAAAGAGTTCCAATTCATGTTGGTAAACTTGA
>CAYTAB010000028.1:0-6465 GCA_964435825.1 Candidatus Woesearchaeota archaeon | reverse complement strand
TGAATACAATGTATACTGCTGTTCTTGAAAGAACAAAAGAAATTGGAATAATGAAAGCAATTGGAGCTGGAAATATTGAAATCATGATGATTTTCCTTATTGAATCTGGAATTTTTGGCGTTCTTGGCGGAACAATTGGAGCAATACTTGGAACACTACTGGCTAAATCTGTTGAAGCTGGAGCAAGTGCTTTATTATTTTCATTTAAAGTATCTCCAAGTCCAATTGTTATTATTGGAAGTATTTTATTTTCAGGAATTATCGGAGCAATTGCAGGAGCATTACCTGCTTATCGCGCATCTAAACTAAAACCTACTGAAGCTTTAAGATATGAATAAGGAACATTTTTTATATTCTTAAATTCATTTATTATCATGTCTATTCTAACAAAAGCTGTAAGGAAGATTGCATCAGGTCTTGAACCTGAAGCTTCTAAATTTAAGCAAGCAATATTAATTAGAACTGATTTAAAAATGAACAAAGGAAAAATTGCAACTCAAGCTGCGCATGCAAGTGTTGAAGCAGTTCTTAGGTCAGATCCTGCAACAATTCGTGCATGGAGAATAGAGGGTATGAAAAAAATTGTTCTTAAAGTTTATTCAAAAAAAGAACTTTTTGAATATAAGGAAAAAGCAGATAAATATGGAATTATTAATGCTGTTATTCAAGATGCTGGAAAGACACAAGTTAAAGCTGGTTCTGTAACTGCTTTAGCAATAGGTCCTGCTAAAAATGAGAAAATTGATGATTTAATATCAGACCTACATCTACTCTGATTATCTTAAATTTATTTCTTCAATTATCTTTTTGCAAAACTTTAAATAATACAACAACTTAAGTTGTTGTATGGGGCTTGAACAACTTGGTTTAAATAAATATGAAACATCAGCATATGAAACATTAATAAGGCTTGGTAAAGCTTCTGCACTTGAGGTTTCTAGAGATTCTAAAGTTCCATATGGTAGAATATATGATGTTCTTAATTCTCTTATTTTTAGAGGCTTAGCTGTGGTTGTTTCAGAGAAGTCCAAAAAATTCGCACCTGGCAATCCTGAGGTATTAAAAAAAATTTTAGAGAACCGCAAAAAAGAATTGGAGGAAATTAATGAAGAAATACATGAACTTGAACACATCTATGCCCGAGTTGAACAGGAGTCTGTAGAAATTGTAAAAGGAAAACGCAATTTCTACTCTCTTGCTCATAAAATAGGAAAAGCAAAAAAATACAGATTTGATATTGTTCCATCTGAGAAAAAAATAAAACACTGGATAGCTTCTTCTAATAAAACAAAATCCAAAAGTTTTTCTATTAAAAAAGTTGCAATGTCTGTGATTGATGATACTGAAGTCCTTGTTTCACTATATGAATCAAATACTGCAGTATTAATTAGAGATAAATCTTTTTCAAAGTTAATGAGAACTTTAATTGAAACAGCGTGGAAAAATTAATTTTCTTCATTTTTTAGTTTTTCTTGAAGTAAAATTGATTTAAAAATTTCTTTTTTCCCATCAAATTGTTTTTTTTCATATATGAGCTGCTTTTCTAATAATTTTATTTTATCTTCATCAAGTTTGTTTATTAAACTAGAATCCACAAATAATTCACCATTCCCTAATGCATAAATTCCAATTGGAATGCTGTCTTTTCTAAAATATCCATTAACATGTATTATCCCAGGGTTATCAAAGCCAAATATGTTTGAATAATCTTTTTTAACTTCTTTTGTAGAAACAAAAATAGTTTTATTATATTGCATGTTTGTATAAACATTTAAATTTTCAACATAACTTAATTTATAAGCAAAATAATCAAATTCAGGAGTGGAAAAAATAATTATTGAATTTGGAGTTTCTAATGTGGCTTCTTGAAATTTTCTTTTAAGAAAATTAAGTATATCACTGATCATAAAAAAAATTAACTTATTTCCTTTTTAATGATTTATTTATTTGTATATAAGGTTTAAACTAAACTTTTAATTAACAACTCTCATAAAAATAGAACCTGGCTCAAGATTAAAATTAGCACTAATGTCTCTAAAATTAAGTTCTTTTATTGCACCTAATCCTGGATTTAAAAAAACTTTAAGATGATTTGGTGTTATTGAAAATGTGACTTTTATTGATTTAGGTCTAAGCAAATTGCTTCTTAGTAGTTTTGGAACAAATGGAAGACCATATTTAATTAAATATCCTTTTGAAGTTTCAAAATAAATTGTTTGCTTGTCTTCAGAGAAGTACATCGCAGCAGCATATCCGAGTTTTCCAATATCCATTTTTCACATTTTAATTTAATTTAATATAAAGTTTATGAAGTTGCAAATTGTTTAAGATAAATTAACTGATTTTTTACTGTTTTTGCTCCGTTTTTTAATTCATCAACATTATCCCAGATGGTTTTAACTGCATTCCAGCATAATTTTTTATTATAGAAATGAACATTACTGATTAAGATATTTAACAAATCACTGTCTTTTTCAATTTGAGGAAATGAAACTAAATTTTCTAGCCCCTCTCTTTTGAAAATCATAAGTGTAAATTCATTATTATTTCTAGCATAAACAGGTATTGAATATTGTGGAAACAATTCATGTTCTGCTATGCTTTCAATTTGTTTTCTATTAAGTAAATATACATAGATTTCATTTGCTCTATGAAGTTTTTCATATGTTCTTTTTTTTTCACGACGCCTTGGATGTTTAAATGAGGCTTTTGCTGGAGGATGTTTGAGATTTCTTTGCTGTTCAAAATTCATTTAATTTACAAACAATTTACTTTTTTTAAATTATTATAGATTTCAGCAAACACATTTATAAATTAATTTTTAATAATTATCTAAAACTATTAAAGAACCACTTAATTTTTAACATGAATATCTCCATTTAATTCAGGATGATTTTTCAAATAACTTAATATTTTATCACTTGTTTCCCAGTCTTTAAATACTAATTCAAAGTCTTCACCATAACTTATTTTAAATTTAGCATTTTTGTTTTTCTTTAGTAATTCCTTAATGCACAGTTCAGTGTCTTGATATGTGTTTCCTGAAAATTCAAATGAAATAAAATCAATTTTTTTAGATAGACCTTGCAATACATGTTTTTCATAACCTTCTACATCAATTTTAATTAATTTTGGAGTTCCATATTTTTTAATCAGATTATCCAATGTTGTAAGTTTAACAGTTTCTGTTTTTGTAATTTCTTTAGCATCAAAATCTCTAATTTTTCGCCAATTTTTTAAAAATGAAGCTGAAGACCTATCTTTTTCATTAATATTTATTGTTAATGTGCCAGTTTTATTTGAAATACCTTTATTAATCAACACTGTTTTTTCATCTGCTTTAAATCTTCTCTTAAGTAAAGCCATTAGTTCTGATTGCGGTTCAACAGCAATAACTTTTGCACCTAATTTTCTAAAGGCTTTTGTAAAATCGCCTTTAAATGCACCAATATCAAAAACTAGATCTCCTGGAGAGATAAATGAAGAATAAAACTTCTTAACTTTAAGTGTAATAATTTTTCTAAAAAATGGGTCGTAAAAATTACGCATTTTTCTTCTAATTGTTTCTGGAATAATTTTTTTAAAAAATGCGATTTTCATCTAAAATTATTTTTATGAGAATATAAAAAGCTTTGTTTTAGTAGTACGTTAAATATAAGAATGCACCGACCGGGAGTCGAACCCGGACCACGAGCTTGGAAGGCTCGGATCATAGCCACTAGACCATCGGTGCAGAACTTTAAAAAAGTTCTATCAAAAACTGAGTTTTTGATTATTCAATAACTTCAAAATTCCCTTAAAAAACTTTCCTTTTATTTGCAATTTGAAAATATCTTAAGAAGTTCTGTGCAAAAAGAATTAACTGCTTCATCTGTTAATTTTATTAATGAATCTCTTTTTTCTCCAGTTTCACTCCAGTATTTGCAATCTCTGTAGTTTTTTGCATATTGTTCTTGAACACAGATAATTGTATAATTTCGTTCAACTTCTGTTTTATTATCATCTTTAGAAACAACAGCACCAGTTCCTTCTATTCCAATCCTACTGCTTAAAAACTTTACACCAAATAATGTAATTGCAACTAAAACAACAACTACAAGAATTATTACGATTTTATTTTTATTCTTCATATATTTATTTGATTATATAAAGATTAAAACATTTCTATATTGAATTAATAAAATTAATAAAGAACTTTTGGAATTGTCTACTGGGCCCGTAGCCTAGTCTGGATAGGGCGACAGCCTCCTACAAACTTTTTGAAAAAAAGTTTGATCAAAAATCAAGCTTTTGCTGGAAAATTTGGAGCTAGCTGTAGATCGAGGGTTCAAATCCCTCCGGGCTCGTTATTTATTATAAAAATGAAACAACTAGATATTTAATTATGGTTAAAATAATTAATCAAATCATCTTTCCTTAAGTTTTCTAACTGCCTGAACATATTTTTTAAGCTTTTGAATATCTTCTTCAACTTCTGGAACAGAAATGCTTACTTTTTCATCTTTTTGAAGCAGATTAATATAAAAATTTGAAAAGTTTGTCATTTCTTTTTCCTTAAATTTAATTAGGGCATTTCTTGCAATCTGCGGACTTTTTGAATCAAACTGGTTCATTCCAGTTAGTTCCTGAACAAGTAATTGCGCAGCAGATATAATATGCTTAATTGCACCTAAAGAATATTCTTTTGATTCTCCTCTTCCAACTAAAAATTCAGCAAATGAAATTTTTTTATCAATTTCATCAAATTTAGACATTATAATTACCTTATTTGTAGATTATCTTTTTCACTATTTAACTTTTTTTCTACTCTTTTTAAAAAATCTTTTGCAAAGTTAGTATGATTTTTAACAATAGTATCATTAAGTGCTTTTATAGATTTGTCTTCTAATGCTAAAATATATGAATCTCCTCTTTTAAATTGAAATGTGCTCTTTCTCATATGTAAATCCAGATCAATAAGCCTGGAAAGAAAATGCTTGTCAGTTAAATTAAATACAGATTCTTTTTCACCAATAACCTTTCTTTGAAAAACATCCACCATAGCATGTTTATTTGTTGAAAATGCTTCTATTTTTTTATTCTGCCTTAAGAATTCAAGTAATGCGTGCAAAGACTCAAAAACTGCCTTAATAATGTGCTCTTCAACAGCAACAAGCATTTTTAGGTCTTTAACAGCAGGATAAGTAATGCACAATAAATGATCTGCCAAATCTATTTCTTTGCTTGCACTTTCAAACAAGTTTAAATACTTCTTTTTTTCTTCTTCAGCTTCTTGCTCTCTTTTTTCAAAGATATCTCTAACTAAATCCATCTTAAATATAAATAAAAACAAATACTTATATTTGTTTGTTTTGAAAAACATACAGTTCGCGTCTATAGCTCAGCCTGGTAGAGCGCTTGCCTCGTAAACATTTTTGATTGCTGTAAGGCATTAACTAAAAAAGACGAGAAAGCAAGAAGTCGAGGGTTCAAATCCCTCTAGGCGCTTGAACCTTTTCTTTAAAAAAGAAAATGTTCTCGAAAAGAAACTAATTTTTTGATGAAACTTTTTTCAAGTCTTTTTGTTTTCCGCCAGAAACGAACGTAGTTCGTGCCTATGAAATAGCGCTTTTTTCAAAAGGGCTGTGAAACTTTTTTCTAAAAAGTTTCTGGTTCACAAACCTCTCCCAGAACTTAGCCACAAAAAAGGTTTGCTATGAAATAGCACTGTTATCTAGATACTGAATTACTAATTTCTAAGAGAAGAATAATTTAAATAAGATAGATAAGCTATTATTTAATGGAAGCTTTAGTTTTATATACAATCCCAGATTGTCCCTTTTGTAGTAAGGTAAGAAACTTTCTTTTGAAAAATAAAAAGAAATTTAAAGAGATCAATGTTATGGAGAATAAAAGAGCATGGCAAAAAATATACGAAAAAGCAAAACTGGACGTAGTTCCAATTCTAGAGCAAGGAAAAAGAATTCTGATAGCAAAACCTGGGCAGGGAATTTCAATAAACGATTTGGAAAATTTTCTAAAAAACCAACAATAAGAAAATTTACTGGATTTTGCAATTGTTATTTAATTGAAGCAGAAGAGAGAGTGCTTATTGATGCAGGTGTGGATTTACATGAGCCTGTAGATACAATTATTCTAACTCATTGTCATTTTGATCATATTGCATATCTTCATGATATTGTTCAAAGAACTGGATGCAGAGTATATGCTCCTGAAAAAGAAGCTAAGGACATTGAAACAATTTCAGAGAAAACAGGACATCATGCATGTCCATTTGATATACTTCCAGTTAAAATTGATAAAAAATTGAAAAATAATGAAATACTTGATTTTGGAGATTTTTCCTTAACAGTTATTTCCACACCAGGCCATACAAATGGTGGAATCTGCCTTTACAATGAGGAAACAGGCGAACTTTTTTCTGGAGACACAATTTTTAATAAATCTATGTCTGTTTATGGAAGA
>CAYTAB010000027.1:0-6623 GCA_964435825.1 Candidatus Woesearchaeota archaeon | reverse complement strand
AAAATTAGTTGACAGCAACGCTAAAAAATTCGAAGATTTCACAAAAATGCTCAACTTAACAAATGATTTCTTTATAAGAACTTCAGACCAAAAAGTTCATTGGCCAAGTGTTGTTAAAATGTGGAAACTTCTTTCTAAAAAGGGAGACCTCTATAAAAAGAAGTATACTGGATACTATTGTTCTGGATGTGAACGATTTGTAACTAAAAAAGATTTAATAAACAATCGCTGCCCACTGCATCCTAATCGAAAAGTTGAAGAAATAAAAGAAGAAAATTATTTTTTTAAACTTTCAAAATATCAAAACAAACTAAAAAAATTAATTGAAACAGATAAATACAAAATTATTCCAAATTCTCGGAAAAATGAAGTTCTTGCATTCATAAATGAGGGCCTTCAAGATATTTCATTTTCAAGAAATAAAAAAAATCTGCCATGGGGAATTCCAGTTCCAGGAGATAAAGAACAAGTAATATATGTATGGTGTGATGCTCTAACTAATTATTTGTCAGGAATCAGATTTCCGCAGGAAAAATATAAAAAATACTGGCCTGCAGACATTCATGTTATTGGAAAAGATATTATCAGATTTCACGCAGTATATTGGCCTGCAATGTTACTTTCTGCTGGCATTAAAACACCTAAAGAATTATTTGTCCATGGGTTTATCACAACTGAAGGGCAGAAAATGAGTAAGTCTTTAGGAAATGTTGTAGACCCAATTGAAGAAATAAAAAAATACACAGCAGATGCTCTTAGATACTTTTTGCTTAGAGAAATACCTAGTACTGGAGATGGCTCTTATTCTCAAAAAGCAATTGCAACAAGAATTAACAATGAACTTGCAAATCAGTTAGGAAATCTTGTTTCACGCTCAATAAAAATGATTGAAAGATTTGCCAATGGAAAAATACCAGCTGGCAAGGTAGAAATTAAACTTGATTTTAAGAAGATTCAGAAACATATAGATAAAAGAGAGCTTCATCGAGCACTAGAAGAAATTTGGAAATATATTGCAGATGTAAATGAATATATTGCTAAAAAAGAACCATGGACAAAACCAAAAGATTTGAGCAATATTTTATTTAATTTAGGAAACTCTTTAAGAATAATCTCAGCATTAACAGAACCATTTATTCCTGAAACTGCTGAAAAAATTGCAGAAGCAATTGGATTAAAAAAAGTTCCATGTTTTGAAGACTTAAAAAAACCAATTAAAACAGGTCTAAAAGTAAAAAAAATAGATATATTGTTTAAAAAAGTTGATTTAGGAAAAATTGAAAAAAAAGAAAACACATCAAAAAAGAAAATGAAGGTGAAACCAATGATAGAGTATGATATATTTGATAAGGTTGATATAAGAGTTGGAAAAATAGTTGAAGCAGAGGAAATTCCAAAGTCAGACAAGTTAATTAAAATGCAGGTTGATTTTGGTGATGAAAAAAGACAGGTTATTGCTGGAATAAAAAAATGGTATAAACCAAAAGAATTAATTGGTAAAAAAGCAGTGTTTGTTGTTAATTTAAAACCTGCAAAAATTATGGGTTTAGAAAGTCAAGCAATGATTCTTGCAGCAGAAAAAGGAAAGAAAGTGCGGTTTTTAATGCCAGAAAAAGATATTGAAGCAGGTTCAAAAATCCACTAAAATTATTTTAGATTAAGCAATAGGTTGCTCGTCAGAAACAACAATAACATTTTTTTCATCTGGCCAGGATTGTTTTATTCTTCTTACACAATCTTTACAAATTCCAAGATGATATCCTTTTTCTTTCACACTTCCCTTATAATCGCAGATCATACATTCAAAGTTTTCTCCTGCCATAAAGTAGGATATTTGTTTAAGCTTATAAAATTTATGTTATTACATTAGATAAACATACTAGGGAGATGTTTTTATGTTTGAATTAGAAAGAAACAAGAAAAAGGGATTAAATAAGATAAGTTGCAAGGATAAAGCCAAAGACAATTCCAAGTATTAATCCCTGTATAAATTCTTTAAGTCCATATTCTATTTCTTCAGATGTAAGCTTCATTTTAGTTTCTCCTATTTTTTCCCGGAAGTAATTCTCTTAGTTCAATTATTCCAAACATTACTAAGAGAGCTCCTAAACCATAAAATAATGGAAAGATTGCCCAGATAGCTGTTGATCCCCATAATAAAAATCCTGCATTTGAATCAATAGCAACTGAAATTGTATAATATAATCCAACACCAAGCCAAGATACACCTATAAAAATAAGTATTGCTCCGATAATTTCATGAATCATCATATTTTTCTTAAAGGAAAACTCAACCATTATTAAAATAATATATATACTTCTTTATATATTTTGCTCAATATAATATAATTCCTATGGAAAGTTTTTTATAGGCACTTTTTAAAATAAATCTATATTTATGGGGCTGTAGGGTAGCTTGGTTTATCCTTCGAGGTTTGGGACCTCGCGACCCCGGTTCAAATCCGGGCAGCCCCGCTAGCTGGGGGTTGCGCAGCTGTAGTGTAGTCTGGTATCACTCAAGCTTGCCAAGCTTGCGACTCGGGTTCAAATCCCGGCAGCTGCATTTGAAACCCTTTAAAAAAGGTTTTCATCCCAAAGATATAGCTGCAGTTTTTGATGAAACTTTTTCCAAAAGTTTGGCCGAGGTAACTCAGTTGGTAGAGTGCCAGTCTCATAAGCTGGATGTCGCGAGTTCGAGTCTCGCCCTCGGCATTTGATTACACTTATATTTTTTTAGATAAATAAGTATAAACACAATCTTTTTTAATGAAATTATTATCTTGAGTTATGGGTCCGTAGCTCAGCCTGGCTAGAGCACTTGGCTCTTAACCAAGGGGTCGCGGGTTCAAATCCCGTCGGACTCGCTAAACTTTTTTTCTTTTGCAAAGAAAAAACCTTTACTAAAAAAGAAATCTTTTTTTTTGAATGCAAACAGTTTTAGAGGGTTTGCTGCAGTCATCAACTCCCATTGGACTTGCTAAACTTTTTTTCTTTTGCAAAGAAAAAACCTTTACTAATTTCTGAAACTACTTATTAATAACATTTATAAACTGTTTTTTTGATTTGAAAACATGAAAAATTACTCAAGACCTTCAAAAATTGAAGCAACACTTTATTTTATAATCTCCTATGCTATTATCTTCAGTGCAATTGGAATTATCTTTTTTATATTTGATTTAATACGAAAATTATTATAATTACTTATTGACTTAGGAATTTATGCCTAAAAAAACTAAAAAAACAAAAGAGTCTGCTATTACTAATTTAATGATAAGTTCTGGACGCTTTTTATTGGAATTATCTAAAAAAAGTTTGAAAAAAGCAGGAAAAAATACTAAAGAAAGCGTCATGTTGCTTGCCCCTCTTAATAAAAAAAAGAAAATACTACTGCTTCGGCTTAATCCCTATCTAAATAAAAAAGAACTAAATAAATTAAAAAAAGCTATAAAACAAAAAAAGGCGCAGATAAAAGTTATCAGAAAAGGATTTTCTTTTTTAGTATGTTCAAGAGATATCATGCCAAAAATTGTTTCTGAAGAAAAAGAATTAAAAGAAATTAATAAAAAAATAGAAAAGAAATTCTGGAATGATGCAATTAAAGATTTTTCAAAAAGAGCATGGCAAGCAATTCCTGAATATATTGCTCCAAATACTCTTGGAATGAAACATATTAAACAAGCAATTGCATTATTGCTTGCTTCTAAAAAAATGTCTTTTTTGCTTATTGGAAATCCAAGTGTTGAAAAAGATGAATTTTTATCAAATGCTGCTGACTTAACAAATGAAAAAATTGATTACAGAGAAATTAAAAATGCAAAAGAAAATTTTTTCATTTCAATTAAAAATGTAAATCAAAAACCAAATCAAAAAAAAGCTGAAAAATGCATGGAGCAAAAAAACTATAAGATTCTCTCAAGTGCAAGCTTTAAAAAAGAACAAGACTTAGAAACATTAAAAGACCCAATCAGAGCTTCATCATTAAAAAGAGATTTTGCATATAAGTATAATCTTATTTTTTTAATTAAAAACATTGATTTGAAAAAATTTGAGGAACTAGCAGAAAGCATTGTTACTGCAAAAAAAGTTGAAATAAATAAAAAAGATGTTTCATTTATCTGCAAGTACTTATCAAAAATAACTAACATCGAAGTCACAATATCAAAGAGCTTGGGAACAAAAATAAAGAATTTTTTAGTTTATTTAAAAAAGCATGAAAAAGAATTTAAGCTTCCAATAAATGAAAAAACAATTGAAACAATAAAAGAACTAGTTTGTGCTTCAGCAAGATTAGATATGCGACATGAAGCAAATGAAAAAGACCTGGACAGAGTTTTTGATATTTTCAGAAAAAGTTTAGAGTAAAGGGAAAGGTTTTTAAACAAAATTGTAAATAACTCCTTAATGGGCCGGTAGTCTAGTCCGGTTATGACGTCGCCCTTACAAGGCGAAGGTCCCCGGTTCGAATCCGGGTCGGCCCATTTTTTATCCATTAACCTAAATCAACTTATTTCGACGAATCTCTGTTTCTAGGTAATTCTGAATCATCTCTAATTGTATTGATGGAAACTTATTCTCTTTTGTAATTTTAACAAGTTTTTGTGATATTTTTGTAGAAATTATCAGAGCATCATTATCATTAACCTTATAGTAATATTTTACAAGCTCTTTTAGTAAAAAAGCAGATTTTGCATAATCTGGAAGTGAATCATGAATAAAAATTGCAGATCCAGCTGCAGAATATCCTGCATTTTTCCAAGTACGATTAATTAATCCTTTTTTTTCAACCCAGGGCATTTTTCCAATAAAAACTCTTGGCAAAGGCAGGTCTTCATAAAAATGTGCAACTTCACCAGGAAGCAATCCTTTTTGTTTAAAATCAGATAAAGTTGAGATTAAACGATAAGCTTCAGCTTCTAATTTATCTGATTCTTGATAATCAATAATATACTGTTGATAGTCTGGACCATAAACTGCAATTTCCATAAATAATCTAAAAACAATGATTGCTTAAAATATTTATCATTAAATGTTAAAGAGCCTTAAGGATGTAATCAGAAACAAAGGCATTATTTGCTGCGATTAATCCATTTTCACTTCCTTCAACAACATCAATTGAATCTCCAGAAAAATCATGTAGCATTCCTCCAGATTCTGTAAGAATCAGTGAAGGTCCTATAATATCCCATGGATGCAAAGGATGTTTTGAAATATATGCAGTGCATTTACCTGTAGAAACCATATTCATTTTCAGTGCACCACTTGCAATAATGATGCTTTCAAGACATCTTTCTGAATTTAAGTTTTTAATAATTTTATCAAGTGTTTTTTTCTTAAATTCTCTACCAACAACTAGATTAACCAAACCTGCAGAACTAACACTTAATTTTGGATGCCTGCCTCTTTGCCTTGCAAATGCTCCTTTTCCAAGAACTGCATAAAGCAATTCTCCCTTATAATCATTTAATCCAGGTTGATATGTAACGCCCATTACTGGAGTGTTTTTATATGTTAAAGAAAAAATAATTCCAGGAAAAATATCAATGTTGCGAGCATAACTTCCAGAAGAATCTATTTCATCAACATACCAATGAAAATTGTTTTTTCCAGATTTAGTTCCGCCTTCTTCAGTTGTCAAACCATCTTTTGGGTATGTAACTGGGAGAGTATCCCATACTAGATTTTTTATCAAAATATCAATTGGAGTTACTGGACTATGATCTGGTTTTAAAGTGTATGGTTGTCCATTCCAATTTTGATTAAGAATATCACCGCAGGATAAAATTAAATCTATAGCAAAATTCTTACGTTCCATTATCTGTTTATAAGGTAGTTTAAAATCTCTGTAAGGTATTTTATATTTAGACATAATATTTTAGTTAAAACAAGAAGATATTAAAAAGTTATTATTATCTAGAAGTTAAATGACTTGTGGTTTTTCTGAGATTGGAAGTAATTTTTCTGAATATATAAAATTTTGAAGTTTAAAGGAGCAGATCATATAATTCATTCTTTCGCCTCAAGTATCTCACTAACTTCTAAAAGATAAGTACTATATGATATCTTTTTAAGTGTTCCAGTAACAGTAATTATTTTTCCATCTTCAATTGACTCAAGATCTGTTGCAATTTTATAAAAACTATCTTCCATTGCAGTTTCCATTAAACAAATTCCTTGAATATCCTGATACTGCGTAGTAACTGAAGAAATATTACGTACAGTATATACACAAGGTAAAGTTGTTCCAGTTACAGTAATTTCTTTACCCAAATACTCTCGCGGGTTTAATCTAACATCAGATACCTTAATTGCTTCAGTCTCTTCTTGTTTAATCGTTATGGGCTCGCCAGTATAATTTCCTTTAGATAATGAAAGAAAATCAACTAGTTTCTCTTGAATATTATTAAATTGATCGCTATAAAAATCAGGATCCGCTGCATATAAACAACATAAAAATATTAAAATAATTGCGAAGATAATTTTATATTTATGATCTTTAATCTTATTAATTTTCCTACGTTTTTTCTTTTTGTTAAGCTCTTCAAGTTCTTTTTTACTTTCCGCGAGTTTCCTTTCCAATTCCCATCTTTGTTTCTCTAATTCTTTTAAATCTTGTTTTTCTGAAG
>CAYTAB010000026.1:5289-7121 GCA_964435825.1 Candidatus Woesearchaeota archaeon | reverse complement strand
ATTAATTGGATATTTAGCTTATTGTGATTTAAGAAAAAAGAACACTTATTCAATCATAACATCAGGAGTTTTACTATCGCTTTTAATTTTCTATATACAGAACATTCATTTTGCAATTATTCTTGCATTCTTTGGCTATTTATTAATAGATGAGGGCATTCTTTCAAAAGAATTTTTGTTTTCAGATATAAAAGTATTAGCAATTATTGGCTTAATGCTTTCATCAATAAATCAACTTTTATTTTTTATAATTTTAGCGTTTCCTCTTTTAATCAGCTGGAAATTAATCTCTAAAAAATGGTTTACTGATAAAAATCCAGATTTGATTATCTTTTGGATAGCTTATATTTTAAGTTTATTTTTACCTTTTCTTCACTAATTAGTTACACTAAATATTTATATTATAAATATATCTATATCTATTTATGGAAGAACAAAAAGAAATCTTAACTTGTTATTATTGCAAAGACAAGATTTTAAGGGGCGAGCATAGGGTAATTCTTATAACTAAATTAAATGATATTGATATTGGAAAAGAACACTTCCATTTTAATTGTTATAGGACTTATTTTAATAGACAAGCTCAAAAGAAAGCTGGAAAGATGAAACGCTTTTCAGAAATTCTTGCAAATAGATTATTAAAACAAGTTAAAAAAGAAAAACAAATAAATTCAGTTTTAAATGATTTGCCAAAAAAAATTGAAGAAACTATGAGGGAATTTAAAGATGATTCCAATAAAGAAACTTCAGACAGATGACGAAATAACCGCCAGACGAAGATGTCCACGATGCAAAAGTTTATCAACTCGTTTTGTAGGAAAAGCTTTTGAAAAAAAGAAGTTGGTTTGTTCTGCATGTGGATATGATGAAAGAGAAATAGAGGCAGTAGATTTAAGTAAAATGATTAAAAAAAATGAAAAAGAAGAATAAGGATATTATAAATGAAAGTTATAAAGTAATAGAAGATTTCTTTAATTCATTAATTCCGCTTTTAACATTAATTTTTGCAGGTTTTGGGATGTTTGCATATTTTATTCTTAATAAAGTAGATATTTTTTCAGCAATAAGTGTAACAATTATATTTATAGTGTTTGCAAGTATTAGATTATTTGGTGTAATGCCTTTCTTTTTTAGAATGGAGAAAAAATAATGGATTTAGGAAGTCTTATAGGATTTATTAATATCGGAGCAGTAGCAAAAGCTCTATTATGGACATTAATCGGTTTTATACTACTCGCAGGTCTTTTTGCACTTGGTTTTTTAATAATGAATGAAAAAAAGTATATTTATAAATTAACTATTTGGAAAAAAGTCGGTTCAAATTATGTTCCTATTCTAAAAACAAAAGCAAAACCAATAAAATTAGATAAATCAGGAACTTTTGTTTGGTATGTCCGAAAAGCTAAAAGATACATTCCACCATTAAAATATCAAACGAAAAAAAATCACTATAATGTTGCAGTGTTAGATGATGGTGTCTGGAGAGATTTCTATATTGGAAATGTAGATGAGAAATTGCAGGAAGCAGGTGTTGAAATGATTAGAGATGACTTGCGACTTCCAATGAAAGCCATTGAAAAAATAATGGAAAAGAAATTTGGAGTGCAGACTTTCTTGGAAAAATATGGACTTCTAATCGGATATACTGCTTTTATCCTTTTTGTTTTAATTTCTTTTTTAATCGTGATGACCATGCAAGGAAAGATTATTGAAAAGGAATCTACAATTATAGATAAAGCAAACACTTTAATCACTAATGCAAATGAAGTTTTAGCTAAAACAAATTATAGACCAGATTCAGAACGAGAATCAGAAACAGGTTTAATTCCTGT
>CAYTAB010000026.1:1889-5189 GCA_964435825.1 Candidatus Woesearchaeota archaeon | reverse complement strand
AGGAGGTTAAATAATGGAAATAGATGAAGAACAACTAAAAAAAGCTTTAGAAAAATCAAAGAGAAAAATTAATAGATTAAAAAGAACTGAAAGACCAGATATTGAAGATTTAAATCTTCCAGAAGAAACAGAGGAGTATGAAGAAGAAGAAACAGACGAAGAAGATGAAGATGTTGAAGAAGAAACAGATGTTTCTGATGGAGAAGAACTAAAGAGTAATAACACCAAAGAACAACCAAAGAGTAATAACACTTCAAAAGAAATTAAAGAATTACAAAAAGAAGTCGAACACTTAACAAAAACTCTTGCAGTATCTGAACGAATTGAAGAAGAAAAAAATTATATTTCTGATGATAAAAATTTCAGATATGAACTATTACTTTCATTAAAAAATTTAACATCAGCTATTTTATTACTAAAGAATGACACAAATAAAACCAACACTTCAAAAAAAGATTAATCAAAAATATTTTATTATTTTTTCTTTAGTAGTTATAGCTTTGCTTTTAATATTACTTTTTTATTTAATGACTATTGGAAAACATGCAATTAAAAATCCATTACAAAATGCAGCTGAATCTTTAGGGGATAATGGACAAGGAGTTTTCTGCTCTTGTGATGTTCCTGTTCAAAATGGTGTTATAAAAGTTTATTTTAATAAAGATAATTATTCTTTTGAAAACCCACTTGTTTCTGCAATTTAACCCTATCCTTTAAGAGCAAATTGCTTAATCTTTTCAAGTTGTTTTTTCTCGTCAGCATGAACATATCTTTGTGTTGTAGATATATTCTCATGTCCAAGTGCTTTAGACAAAGTATGAATATCCAATCCTCCATCAAACCAATCTGATGTTCGAGTATGTCTTAAAAGATGTGGGTTTATTCTTCGACCAATAGCATCTTCTGAAACTTCATATAATTTCTGTCGCCAATAATCAGCAGAATATTCAAATAATTTTGAATCATAGTCAAGTTCTGCATAGGAATGATAAACAACTTTTTTTAAAATTTCCATTACTTTGTAAGGCACAAAAACATATCTTTGTTTATTTCCTTTTCCTGTAACAATTAATCTACATGGCGAACCTTTAACTAACCCTTTCCAATCAAAATCTTTAAATCGAATATTTAAAAGTTCTCCTTCTCGCAAAGCACAATAATATGTTAGGTCATACATCAAACCATAAAAGACATCTCGCTCATACAAAGCAATTCTTAATTTCTTTCTTTCATCAGCAGTTAATATTTTAATTATCTTTTTAGGTTTTCGACCTGTAACTTTTGGAAAGTTAAAAGGAATTTGCCTATACTCTAAATATGCTTTTAACATAGCTCGAGCATTTGGGCTTTTATGTTCAGATAAATATTCAACAATATACTGCGGAGTATAGTCTTTTTTATACTTATATTTTATAAAGGTGTTTAAATAAAACCGCAGATAAGATTTAATTGTTGAATCTGATAGCTGTTTGGCAGAAAGATATTTAATAAATCGGCGTGCGTCAAGCATAGTTTCTTTAAAACTCAATTCACTCTTTTTTTTCATAGTATTTTTAATAATATATTTCATTAAAACTTTAAAAAGTTTCCTACGAATACATACCTATTCAGAATGACCTTAACCCAAAAACTTCTGAAAAATTTTTTTAGGTTTTATAAATAGAAAGTATACTACTTCAATTATTTGAAACTACTTAATAATGACTAATAAATTATTTATATATATATTTATAATTTATACTATAATGAAAACAGAAGTTCATTTAAATAAACCTCTTGCTGTTGATTTAGAAAGCGATATTTTTAATGTTGGAGGCGGTTTTGTTATATATAATATATTAAAGCCAATGGTTCAAATTGACAGATATGAGATGATTGCACAATATGGCGAAGAAACGATTGACGAAGATAAAAACCTATCGCAAAACAGCAGAAATTTGCGGAGGATTGAAGCATTGGACAGATACATTTCTACATTAATTCTTTTAATATCAAATACAAAATTTGTAAAGAGAAATAGGTATGGTTTAGATTTCGCAAAACAAAAGCTGGATTTTATTTATAAACATATTCCAATGACTTATAAAATTTTAAGAGATGAGGTAAGTTCAGAAGAACATTATGTTATAGATGAAGTCTGGTTTAGAAAATTTATTGACCAAGTTAGACATATTAAAGACGAGATATATTCTATTTTAAATCGGTCAGGTTTAATCTTTAGACGAAAAGAGGGTTTGAATATTTCAAAAATAGAGCAGGATTTTATAAACAGGGGGTAATACATGAGAGAAGTAGATATAAGATTATTAAATTTAGACATTTTAGAGTTAAAACAGCGGATTACTGCACTTGAAAAAGCATTTGAAGATTTGATTAATTTAAAAGCAAAAGAAAAATGTTAATTTGGACATTAAAAAGATTAAGTAATATGCTCGATAAAAAAAGAGCAAATGATTTTGATGCGATTGTGATAATTGTCGGAGCAACAGGTCTTGGAAAAACTACTCTTGCAGTGCATCTTGCAAGAAAAAGCAAATATGGACAAAAATTTAATGCTTGGACAGATTTAGTTTATCAACCAAAAGAAGTTATTGCATCTTTAGAAAAATGGAATTCGATTTCAATAGTTGACGAAACAATTAATGTTGGTTTTAGGAGAGATTGGCAGAAAATCTATCAAAAGAACATTATTAAACAGCTAAATATGAATCGTGACCACAGAAATTTAGTAATTTTTTGTATTTCTGATTTAAATGAAATTGACCCAAAAATATTAAAGATGTGTAGACTAATGCTTGTTGTTGTTTCACGAGGAACTGCGGTAGTATTAATGAAAAATGAATCTGTTTATTCAGCAGATAAATGGGACATTCAAGTTAATCAAAAAATTGAAAGAGAATGTTTAAACAAAAATAAACAAATCGATTATTCAAAATTTACCACTTATCGAGGCATTGTAAGATTTAAAAAATTGCCGCCAACAATCGAAAAGAAAGTAAAACAGGTAAAAACTGAAAAAAGAAATATCATATATAAAGAAGATTTTGCCAAAGAAGAAAAAAAAGAGCTTTCAGCAGATGCTCGTTTAATGATGGCATTAATTGAGGGAAAAATCGCAAATAAAAAAGAATTTTTAAAGCTATGTGATGTTTATGGCTTAAAATATACTAAAGTTTATAACTCGATTAGAAATCAATTAAGAAAAATGAATGATACTCGAAATTTAAAGGATTTTTATACAGATAATTTAAAAAAAGAAATTGAAAAACACAACAAAAAGAAAATAAAAGAAATAACACA
>CAYTAB010000026.1:0-1789 GCA_964435825.1 Candidatus Woesearchaeota archaeon | reverse complement strand
AGCAAAAGCAAACCAGCCGAAATATGACCCTACAAAAGAAGCAAGATATATTGAAATCGAAACAAACAAAGGAACTTCAGGATATATAAGACAAGAACAAAAAGGGCGGATACATACTTTTAGGTTAGAAGAACCTTTAACACTTAAAAGAGTGGGCTCACTCCCGACAATCGAGGGAATCACTTTTTCCGAAGCCGCAGCAGAGAAAATAACGCCAGATGTTCAACTCGCGCTTTATGATATAAGATTAACTCAAGCAGCAGAATCAAGACTTGGGTATACTGAAGCAGATATATCAAGAGAAACAAATCCTTCTACAAAATATTTAATGAAAAAAGCACTTGTATCTGAAAAAAAGAAAATAAAAGAAGAATTAGACAAAAATGTAGATGCAATTTCTTTTTTTTCAAAAACAGCTTTTCTTGGAGCATTAGGCAAAATTGAATATGACCAAAAACTATTAAATAAAGAACTTAAAGAATATTTTGAAACAGGAAGAATTGGAAAAACACCATCTCCAGCTCTTTTATTTACAGGAAAAATTGGAGTTCTTTCTTTAAGAACGCCTGATGTTGCTTTATCTTATATGCAAGACATAACTAATTTTTTAGCCAAACCAACAAGTAAAAAAATTACAGAACCAATAATAAAGACGCCAAAATATTTATCTGATGAAGAAATTGGAAAAACAGCGTCAAAAACATTTCAAAATATAAGAAATGAATATAAAACCTTTATTGGAAATGTATTTGGGACAGATTTACAAAAAATAGTTTATTCAAAAGGAGCAAGACAACTTGTTGGAGCAGCTGAAGTAGGAGTAATAGCTGGGCAATTATTCTCTGGAGGATATGCTCTTACAAAAAGAGTTATAAAACCAAAAGCAGTTTTAAAAGAAGCAAAGCTTTCTTCAGCAGGAATTGTTCAGGCACAGAACAAAATAATTCAGCAAGAAACAAAAGCATTATTATCACAGGCAGATGATGTAATGAGAGCTCAAGCAAAAACATTAAAACAAATTGACTTTTCTGCAAATGCCTTTAAAATCTCAACAACTCCAAAAGTAGAAACACTCACTTATAAAGTCGGAAGAAAAACAATTAAAGCACAACGAACAACAGCATCAAAGCTTTTAGGATATAAAGGAACAGGTCTTGTTCAAGTTGATATTACAACAGAAATTCCTAAAGCAAAGTGGTTTAATATTGGAAAACCCAAAATAAAAACCTTAAAAACAACACAATATTTCGGAGCACAAATTTCACCAACATATCTTGCACAAGAAGATGCAGTTTCAGTTATTAAAAAAGGTTCAAAGCTATCTGCAATAACATGGCAGAATAAAGTCGAAGATATATACTCTTTACAAAAACAAATGGGATATAAAACAGCTTTTCGCTATGCAGATGTAGATAAGGGTGTATCTGGAAGATTTTTAACTGCAAATGAAATTAAAAGCGAAACAGCAAAATATTTAAAAGAAGTAACTGCTGGAAGAAAAATAAAAACTTTTTCTTTAACTCAAAAACAAATACCTCGGGAATTAAGAGATTTAAATAAATATTTTATAGAATCAAGTAGAATATCTAATAAACAAGCAGAAGCTTTTGCTAAATTTCAAAGAGAATTCCAAAGAAAAATTTCTATATTTAATAAACCAACTTCTCAATTTATAACTCAACCTAAAAAAAGTTTATTAGCGTTAGAAGTTCCAGAAAAATCATTTGAAAGAACACAAGCTTATTTAAAAAAATTAGAAAGGATTTATTCAAAAGGATTTTCTGAAATA
>CAYTAB010000025.1:0-9506 GCA_964435825.1 Candidatus Woesearchaeota archaeon | reverse complement strand
TTTTTTCCAAATAATAACTCCATCTTTTCCACTAAGCAAAACACAGTATCCATTCTGGTCTCCAAAAACAATATCCTGAAATCCATCTTTATTTTGGTCATCAACAACCAAAACCTGCCAAACATTATCTGAATTATTATATGACCAAAAAACCTGTCCAGTATCACCATCTAAAACATAAACATTATAACCTGAAGATAAAACAACATCTTTTAAACCATCTCCAGTTACATCATCAACAGATTCCATATCAAAAACATCTGTTTGTTTATATGTCCAAAGAAGTGAAATATCATAAACTTCAAGCTTAGATGAAAATTCCCATTTTTTTTCATTTGTGTCTAAATTATATGAAAGAACATTTGGAAAATAAAGATCTCTATTGCTGATTACAACACTATCCTCTAATAAAACAATATTTGTAACTGGACTTGAGGTTTGAAAGTAATCTTCTAAATCACCATATTTATTAAAAACATACAAACCAGTTTCTGTTCCAATAAAATAATTATCTGATTGATTCTGGATTTGACTAGTAGTAATTTTTCCTGAAAAACCAAACTGAACAGAAGTAACTGATTCATTAAAAGCAAAACAAGGTATAAATAAAAAGAGAATCACAAATACAATTAAATATGTTTTATTAATCATATATAATAGAGTATATATTAAATTATAAAAAGCTTGATAAATCTTAATTTAAAAAATAATAAAAATTTATTTCAAAAAAACGTTGTCACAAAAATAAAATCACAAATAATTTTTAAAGAAATAGTCTGTCATTACTGAATAAGCAAAAAGCAGAAAAAAGAATATGTAAAGAATTACTTCTAAAAAATAATTACAAATAATTTATATACCTCAAATACCTTCTAGTAATTAATGGGCTGGAGTACAAAGGGTTTAATATTTATTTTATTAACAGCTATTTTATTAGCTGTACCTGTTTCTTTTGCAGAAGTTGTTGGAACAACAATTGTAAATGGTTCTCAATCAAGTTACACACCTTCAAATACACCAAGTAATACAAGCACAGTTGCAGGTGGAATCACTCCTGCAAATTTCTCAACAACAGGCTCAACAAACAAATGGGCAGGTTTTTACGGACATGTTCAAGGATTTTTATTATTAGCAGATTCTGCAGGAAATCAGTTTTTAAACTGGACAATGACTAATCCTTCTGGAAGCTATATTTATGCAGCACCAACAAACTCAATCACCTGGCCTTCTGCTGGCGGAGCTTGGACTCCTGCAACAGAAAGTAATCAACCTGCATATGTAATTAGTGATGCAAATGATAACTACAATAAAACTTTCAAATACACAATAGACGCTAATGTATCAACCCCAGAATATATTATTCTTAATGGAACAAACACATCACATTCTTTTTCAAATGGTGCAGAATCAACAACACTAATAACCTATGCTCTTTATGATGGATCAAATCCAGTATATTCAACTCCTGTTTACAACAATGTAGCAAGTTATATTGCTGGCGAAAACGTAGATTATCAATTAGTTGTTCCAGCAAATAGCACTGCAACAGTTTATTATTTCTGGCTAGAACTGCCTTAAATAAAAGCAATTTTTAAAATTATATTAAAGAATACTGGACAAATTCTCGTGGCAAATATAAATAACTCTTGATTATATACAACAAGATGAAACAAAAAATAGGTGTTCAAAACTATATTGTGACTCAATTAGATAAACTTGTTGAAACAGCTGAGTTTTTAAAAAATGTTTATTTAGGAGATTTTGGAGAAAATTCTTAATTACTCAATTCTCTAAAGTTCTCCTGTTTTTTTATATATTAACTTAAATAATCATATATTTTCTTTCAGAAAAAGAAAGAGGCTTTTTAACAATAATTTTTCCCTTTGAATAATTAACTTCAACATTTCCATTTCTAGCATCAGAATATCTCGCAGTCAACTCTGCTGCAATTCTTATTATCTTCTTGCTTTTTCTACCTTTCAATAAAGTAACTGGACTCCCAACATTCTTAACTTCAAAAATATAATCATTCTTTTGTTTTAATTTCATAAGTTTGTTATTTTCCTCTTCATTTCTTCCAATAATAATTTTAGAATCTTTCACTCTAAAATGCCTTCCTAATTTAATCAATTCAGCATCATTAATACTTACATGTTTTTTATGCTCAAACAAATCTCTTAAACGAGCAGAAATAACTTTCTCACACAAAATACACCCTCCTGCAGGAGTTGAATAGCTTTTAATATTAAACTTCTTAGCTAATTTTATTTGCTCTTTTCTGCTCCTTCCATTAATTGATAAAAAATTTTCTCTTTTTAATTTGCCTTTTTTTTCTAAATCTGTTATTTTTAACTTTAGTGCACTTAGTGGCCGAATTAATTTACCTTTAACTCCTGCTTCATCTTCAATTAAATCTAATGCAGATTTTGTCTGGCTCATAGGTCTTTGATTAAGAACTTCTCCTGTAAAAATAAAATCAGCTCCAATTTTCTTAGCATATTTCCAAGCTTGCTTTAGCATAAAAATCTTACAATCTTTACAAGGATTTATTCCTGAACCATAACCATATTTTGCATTTCTAACAACTTCTAAATATGGCTTATGAATCGGAATTACTTTTAAATTAATGTTATTTGCTTTTGCAGCAGATTTAGCTTTCTTAGCAGAAAAAAAACTTGATTCAAAAGTAATTGCTTGAACAGTAATTCCTTGAGATTCAATCAATTTAACTGCAATTATTGAATCTAGTCCTCCTGAGAACAAAGCAACAGCTTTCATATAATTAAATAAAAGAAAAACAATATAATAGTTTTTAATTAAAAAAGGAGATTAAAACATATCTCCTAAATCAATTTCTTCAGTTTCTGGAACAATTTCAGATTCAATTTGCTCATCTACCTGTTCTTCTGGAGTTATTTCCCCTTCAGCTGGTTCTGTTGTATCTTCTGAAGTTGTTGCAGTATCCTTAGCTCCAAGACATCCTGAAAACAATGTAATTGCAATCACTCCAAGTATAAGAAATGCTGCTATTTTCATTTTTTACCTCCTACAGTTTGGGCAAGTATTCTTTCTTGAACTTGTTCTTGTTCTTCATTCATTTGCTTAACATTTGCTCTGATTTTATTTTGAATAACCTGAACAGCCTGAGGTCTTATTTTTTCAACTATTTTTCTTTTTTGCTCAGGAGTTAAATCTCTAAGAGACTGTCTTGTCTCTCTCTGAACATCTCCTATTTTTGCCTCACCTTTTCTTACTTTTTGAACAAGTTCTTCATTTTCAATTCCCATTCTTTGTAACATTTGTTGAACTCTTTCAGCATTAAATTCCCTGATTGCAGCAATGACTCTCTGTTTTTGTTGTTCAAGTTGCTGTTCTTTCTCAGATTGAATTTTATCATAGATTGCCTGTTTATCCTCATCAGTCAAAATCTCAGAAACCTCAGTTCTAAAATCTCGTGACAATGTAATTGCTCTATGTTTTATGTCAACAAAATCTAAAGCAATCTCATCAGCAGTTTGTTCATAATCAAAATCTTCAAGTTCAGTTACCAATGCATTTAATTGGTTAAGAAGTTCATTTAATGTTGACAGATTATAATCTGCGTGATTTTCTTCAATTATCTCAACAACTGCTTCACCATGAAGAATGTTTCTCCTAATTGATTTTTCAAGTTGAAGAACTCGCATTTTTGCTCCAAGATTAGATTTCATATATTTCTCTCTTTCTTGAACCTGCTCATTAGTCTCATCTTCAATTTCTGTTTCTATGCATTTTCCATCAGTGCAAACCTCTCCTGATTCACAGTCATCATTTGTTTCACAAATACTCTGTTCACTCTCAATTGTTTCATTTTCTTCAGCAAAAGCAATAGGAAATGCAAATGCAAGAATAAGCAATAAAACCAGTATAGATAGTTTCTTCATCATAACACCCCATATAAAGAGTAATATAAAATAAGTATACTTCAATATAAAGTTTTAGTATTAACAAAAAATTCACATAAAAAATGCTTATATATTAAAAAACACTTATTTTTTATATGAAAATTTGCCGTAGATGTGGCAGCCCAAATCTTGAAACTTCAAAATACTGCACGCAGTGCCATGCTGAACTATGGAAAGCAAGTTCATATGCTGAAATTTATGATAGAAAAACAGATAAAATAAAAGAAAACTATGAAGATTTTTTTAGAGACCCTACAACAAGAAGAAGCAACCGTGCAAAAAAAAATCTAGCAATAATAAGCGCTGCTTCTTTTATAATTATATCAACAATTATCATGATTTTAATGGCAAAGGTAACTACTCGAGCAGAAATTTCAGGAGCAATTATCGCAAATGAAGTTGAAGAGCAGAAACTTAAAATCTGCCCAGATGAATGGATTAAAAATTCAGATGAAGAATATTTTATAATTAATCATGAAAAAGTTATCACGCAACAGTTTGATAAAAAATGGATTAAAAAAAATTGCAAAATAAAACCTTTAATTTTCTAATGTGAAACGCAAGTTCCAGGTCTGTATTGTTTTTCCTGCGCTTCTTCTGTTGAATTAAAACAAACACGATTCTCAGGCAAAATTGCAATAGCATAACTGCAATCACATTCATGAAAAACATTTGAATTTTTAGAACCAACATATTTAGTTCCAATCGGGCATCCTAAATTCTCGCAAGTAATTATTTTTTCATTATTTGATGAAATAATTTGATTTTCACGAAGAATATCAAATACAAAAAATACTAAAAAAAGAAAAATAATTAACAAAAAAGTAAGTGCAGTTACCAAAATCTTTAATCTGAAATTTTGTCTAATCATCGATTCCTGCCACCTTTTTAAGATATTCATTTAACTGTTCCCATAATACAGCTCTTTCTTTTGAACTAAAATAATGCTTCTGCAACTTTAGTTCTTTTGAAATAAAAAAAGCTTTTTTTAAAATAGGATTAAAATCAACATGAAAAAAATATTCAGTCATTGAAGTTGCTGCATCCTGCAAACTCATTTTCTTTTCATTAACTTTAGCAATCAACTCTAAACAAAAAAGAGCAACATCTCTCTCAACAATTCGTTTATCTTTATTTGATAAGTTATTAAAATTATGAATTTTATTAACAAGTTTTTTTGAAATACTGCTTGATTTTTTTGCTGAAAACATTACTTCACCCTAGGACCGCTTTTAATTGAAATCAAAATCTTTGCAAGTTTCATATATCCTGCTAGAGCAAGCCCAACAATAATCATAACCAAATAAACCCACCATCTTGAAACAGAATCAAGAAAAAACAAATCATAAAGCCATTTTCCAGAACCAACAAATAAAAATATTAAACCAATGACTTCAATAACAATATTTTGCTCAGGATCAAAAATATGCATATCTTATATAAATGTGAATAATCCAATATAAATATTATTACTCAATTATTACTCACTAACTTTCCAGTTCTTAAGTAAAACAGTTTTAAACTCAGAATCTGCATTAGAAAACTTAATCTCAAAACAGCCATAACAATCTTGTTTAATAACATCAGTTACAGAAATTCCCTCTTCAAAACCAACATAATTTGTTGCAATTCTTGCAGCTTCTCTTTGAGTTTCATCAAGTTCTCCCTCTTTAATGCATGCATTAATATTATCATTCCAAGAGTAACCTGCTGAAGTTAAACAACCTTTTGAATCTCTTTCATCATTGACTTGGGAATTAATTTTTGCAAAAAAAAGAATTCCAATAATAACTATTAAAACCATGAATACAATAAAAGAAATCTCAATTTTTTGATTCATAATTTATCTAAAAAAATCACATTTAATAAAGATTTCACATTAAGTTCATAAAAATATAAAAAATCAAAACTTAAATAAGCTTAACAATTCTTCCTTCCTGTCCTGTTCTTTTAAAATAATCATTAATTGCTGCTCTTAATGCTTGGTCTCCTAATACAGAACAATGAATTTTTTTAGCAGGCAAACCACCTAATCGTTTGAGTATGTCTGTTGCTTTGATTTTTAATGCATCCTTAAGTAACATACCCTTATTTTCAGTAACCATCACCGAAAGCATAGAAGTTGAAGCAATTGCACTTGCACAACCAAAAGTTTTCCACTTGCATGCTGTAATTCTTTCATTTTTATCTACATGAATCCACATCTTCATAACATCTCCGCATGCTGGACTTCCAACCTCTCCAACACCATTTGGTTTAATTTCAGAAATTGATTCATTACTTAATGCCATATTTCTTGGATGAAGAAAATGTGTCTTAACAATACCTGAATAAAACCAGCTTTTTGAGCCATCTAAAACATCAGCCATTATTCAAAATCCTCATTAATTAACGTGCAATCATCATCTTTTCTCTGCTTAACTTGCTCCTGAAGTTTATAATGCAAAGGCGACATATTTCTCAAATGACTCACAACTTTTTTTGTTTTTTTTATTACATAATCAACATCTCTTCTGCAAATATCTTTTCCTAATGAAAACCTAAGAGATGAGTGCGCAACCTCTGCAGGACAACCAATCGCCATTATAACATGAGACGGATCTAAATCTTTTGATGAACAAGCAGAACCAGTTGAAATAAAGATTCCCTCTTCATTTAACAAAAGTGCAGCAGATTCTCCTTCAATATTTAAAAAAGAAATATTGACATTATTTGGAAGGCGATTTTTGCGAGGCCCATTTAATCTACTATCAGGTATTTTAAGCAATTCATTTATCATATAATCTCTTAAAAAAGTGAGTTTTTCAACTTCTTTTACTAAATTTCTTCTTACTCTCTCAAGAGCTTCAGCAAATCCAATAATATTTGCAACATTTTCTGTGCCAGATCTTAGACCTTTTTCTTGACCTCCACCAAAAATAATTGGTTCAATTTCAATATCTGATTTTTTGAACAAGACACCAACACCTTTTGGTCCATAAATTTTAGAGCCATTTAAAGTCATCATATCAACACCAAGCTTTTTAACATCAATCTCAAGATAATTAGCAGCTTGACAAGCATCTGTATGTAAAACTGCTTGCTTTTTATGACAGATCTCTGCAATTTTAGGTATATCCTGAACTGTTCCTATCTCATTATTTGCATAAATAATTGAAACTAAAATTGTTTTAGAAGTAATTGAATTTTTAAGCTGTTCAAGATCCACAAAACCATCTTTATCAACATCTAAAAAAGTGACTTTAAAACCTTCTTTTTTAAGCATTTTAAAACAATCAAGAACTGCATGATGCTCAATTTTCGTCGTAATAATATGATTTCCTTTATGTTTGTTTTTACGAGCATAACCAAAAATTGCAAGATTATCAGATTCAGTTCCAGAACCAGTAAAGATTATTTCTTCAGGTTTGCAATTTAAAATATCTGCAGTTTTTTTTCGTGCAGAAGAAATTGCATTTTTAGCAATTATTCCTTTATCATGCATAGAACTTGGATTTCCATATTCTCTCTTCAAATACAGCAACATTTTTCTTAAAACTTTTGAATCTAACTGAGTAGTTGCAGCATTATCCATATATATTTCTCTCATAATTTTAAACACCTCGTTTGTTTTTCCAACAATCAGAACTGCAATAAGAAGAAACATGTTTTTCTACTAAATCAAGCAGGGGTTTGATTGTGGATTTATTAAGACTATAAATTCTGTTTTTCCCTTTTTTTTGAACAGTTACAACATGACAACGCATCAATAAATAAAGATTGTGACTTACTTTTGATTGCTCCTCATTAAGCTCTGAACAAATTTCAGAAACACTTCTTGATTTAACTCTAAGAAGTTCAATAATCCTTATTCTTAATGCATTTGAAAAAACCTTAAAAAAATAATTATATGACATACATTTCATATGAATTTTATTTCATATAAATATTTAAAGTTTTTGTAAGTCAATCACCTAACTTTTAAGCATAACATTTAAATATAACAGATGTATGATAATTCATAAGTATACTAATTAGTTTATAATTACTTAAATTAGTATTAGTAATAGTATGAAGATTAATAGATAATAATGAAGAAAAACGAAGCTATTAAAAAAATAGAAAAGCATCTTCTAGAGGAAAAAGTTATTACTACAAATGAAATTGCAAAGCTTCTAAATATTTCATGGAATACTGCTGAAAAATATCTGCTTGAATTAGTAATTAGCAAAAAAATCCAAAAAATAAAAAAAGAAGGGGTAAATCTTTGGGTAAAAATATAACAATAACTGAAAAACAAATAATTGCCACAATTATAATATTCTCTATAATATTCTTACTTAGTTTTATTCAATTTAATGACTCTTCTGAAACAGACACTTTTAAAAAAATCACTGGCTCATTTTTATTAAGTTCTGGAACAGAAGATTTGCAGGAAAATATAACAAAAACAGAAACTGAACCTGAAGAACAAACTGAAGATACTAAGATTACTGAAGACAATAATAAGCACCAATACCAACTGGATATTCAGTTAAGTTTTCTAGTTCAGGATTTAGTGCTTCAGATAACTCAGAAGTGTCTGGAACTTTTTATGTAGATGCAACACTTGGAAATGATTCTTGGGGTGGGAATGTAAGTAATGGAGATTTTAATCCAGATGGTTGTGAAGATGATAATGATACAAGTGACTGCACAAATGGGCCTTGGAGGACTTTTTCAAAAGTAAATTCTAAATGTAGTAATTTTAATCCAGGAAACAAGGTTTTTTTCAAACGAGGAAATAATTTCACATCAGTTCCAGATGGTTTATTTTCATGTGCTGATGGAAACACTACAAACCAAATCTACTTTGGTGCTTATGGAACTGGACCAAATCCAAAAATATATTCTCCTTCAAATGGAGATACAATTTACACAACTGCAAGTTATATTACTCTTGAAAATCTAACATTTTTTGATACAAATGGAAATGGAAGAGTATCTTTTGTTAGTGGTGGATATATAAATGGAATAATTATAAATAATACTGAACACATTAATGTATCTGATGCTCATGTCATTTTATTCCAAGGAAATGGAGCAAATCACTACTATGGTAACATCAAAATTTGGAATGCTACTCAAACAGGAATTAACATTGAAGCAGGTGGAGCAGGTACAATTAATAATTTGACTTTTGAAAATATTATTCTTCAATTAATCAAAAAACCCGGAGACACTTCAAATGATGGATTAACCTTACATGCAAATTACAATCCTTCAGTCCAACTTGGAAGTAATTTTCTTTTAAGAAACGTTCATGTAATTTCAGGTCCAGGAGATGATGCTTTTGATATAGTTTCTGGAAATAACATTACATTAATCAATTGCAGCATTGCTAATTCACCAAACGAAGGTTTAACTTTTGCACATGCTTTAACTGCAAACATTACAGTTATTAATTTTAGGATTTGGAATATTACTCGATGGATGGTTCCTAACTATGTTCAGGGTGCAAATTTCATTAATATGATTGTTGAAGATACTGCTCCTGCAAATACACATATTTTATTGCTAGGTGTAGGTCCAAGTGCATCAGGA
>CAYTAB010000024.1:2313-10557 GCA_964435825.1 Candidatus Woesearchaeota archaeon | reverse complement strand
ATGAAGATTCATTTTGGTCTTTTATTGTTGATGCTCTTTTAATTGTAATAATTGGAAAGTTTATCCTGTTACCCCTTCTTGGAGTGATTCTTGGAACATCTTTTCCTGTTGTTGCAGTTATGACTTCTTCAATGGATCATCATGGAAATAGTTTTGATAATTGGTGGTTTATGAATCAGAACTGGTATTCTAAGCAGAATATTTCAAAAGAGCAGTTTGAAGATTTTAGATTTAAAAATGGTTTTGAAAAAGGAGATGCATTGCTTTTGATTGGAACATCTAAAGATAAAATACAGATTGGAGATGTGATTGTCTTTTCTTCAGTTAAAGGCCCGATTATTCATAGAGTAGTTTCTTTAAATCCTTTGCAGACAAAAGGAGATGCAAATTCTGGTCAGTTTGAATTTGAGAAAAATATCTCTTATGAAAATGTTAAAGGTGAGGCAAAGATTATATTGCCTTTTTTAGGTTGGCCAAAAGTTATATTTATGAAATTAATTAGTGTATTATTATGAAAGAACTTTCTGCTAAGCAAATAGCAAAAGAGAGGATTGAAATCTTATTTAATCTTGCAAAAGAAATTTTTAATGAAAATCCCAAATTCGCAGATAGATATGTTTTTATTGCGCGGAAAATTGCAATGCGTTTTAACATAAAATTAACAAAAGAACAAAAGAAAAAATTCTGCCATAAATGTTACTCTTATCTTTATCCAGGAAAAAATTGCATCATTCGAACAAATCCTAAAACAAAATGTGTTGAATATTTATGCAAGAATTGTGGTAAAAAAACCCGCTATGGTTATTCAAGTGAATCTAAGAACAAATCTTAAAGACTATGCTTTAAATAAGCTATTAAGTTAAATGAAAACCAATAAACAAAACTTAATTATTATTTTATTGATACTAGTTTTTTTATTAATGCCGCTGTTTTTTATTTTGCAATTAGAACTAAAAACTGAAGCATATGCAATAAATAATCGAGATTATGTTCCAGTTTTACTTTCAGAGATTAAATCTGCAGATAAGTCAATTAATATTGCAATGTTTTCAATAACATATTATGATAATTATGAAAATTCTTCTGCAAACCAGATTCTTAAAGCTTTAGCAGAAGCTCAAAAGCGAAATATTCAGGTTCAGGTGATTATAGATGAATTTCCTGAAGAACATGAGAAAGGAATTGCTTTTTTAAAACAAAACAACATATCTGTTAAGTATGATGGAAAAAAACAAACAACTCATGCAAAATTAGTTATAATTGACTCTAAAGAGATAATTATTGGTTCATCAAATTGGCGTTATTATTCTCTTGATAAAAATAATGAAGCAAATGTTTTAATTAAATCAAAGGCATTAGCAAAGCAATATAGTGAATATTTTGAAGAGATATGGAAAAATGGAGAAGATACTTAGATTAAAGGTAAAAACAAATGCAAAAGAGGATAAAATCTTAGAACAAACTTCAGACTTAATCAAAATACAAATCAGAGCAAAACCTGTGAAAGGCAAAGCAAATCAGTATTTAATTAAGTTCTTGAAAAAGGAGCTAAACTGCAATGTAGAAATATTAAAAGGCAAAACCTCAACAGATAAATTATTAAAACTTAGCTTTTAATTAACGACAATGGATAAATTTGATGAAATAAAAGAAGATGTGGATGAATTTGTAGAAGATGTAGGAGAAGAAATTGAAACAGGTTGGAAAAAATTTAAAAAATCTGGATTAAAATATGTTCTTGCAGTTTTGCTTGTTTTTATATTTTTATTTTCGCTATTGCCAATCTACTTTATTTCACTAGACCCTCCTCCAAAAAACATTCCTTCGCTTTCAGAAGTTGTTCCTGCAAACATGACTTATGAACGAATTAATTCTTCATATTATTCTGATTATATTATTGTTGATTCTGAAATTAAATCAATTGCAGATAAAATTGTAACACAATCTTGCGATTCTGGAGAAAAAGTGTGTCATGCAAAGGCACTTTTCTATTTTGTGCAGAAGAACCTTAAGTATGTTTCAGATCCTGCTAAATTTGAATATGTAAAAACTGCAAAAGAATCTCTAATTAATCGCGGAGGTGATTGTGATGATGCTTCAGTGCTTTTAGCAACCTTGCTTGAATCAATTGGAATACCAACGCGTCTTGTTTTTATTCCAGCTCATGTTTATGTTGAAGCATGGATTCCTGAAGCAAGGGCAAAATATAAATCTGAAGATAATTGGGTTTCACTAGATGCAACATGCCAATATTGCGACTTTGGAGAAATTGCATATAGTTCTTCAAAACAAGATAAGACTTATGAGTAATGTGCTATCGAGCTTGCGAAGATAGCACCTGTGTGCGTCCCTTCACAAGAAGGACTGCGACTCTGGAGAAATTGCATATAGTTCTTCAAAACAAGATAAGACTTATGAGTAATGTGCATTTTCACAAAAAACAACAATATTACTTCTAGGATTAACAACTGCTAATTAAAAAAATATTTTTTAATCAAGCTTTTTGCCCACCCATTTATAAATCATTATAAATAAGTATCCTACAATAAATGCATCAATAAATGCCCAAACTAATCCAATAAATGCACCTACAAGCGAAACAGAGTAACCTAAATAAATGTCTTTAAAAAAATACAAAAAAGCTTGTCCCGGATATCCAAAAACAATGTGCGAAAGTGTAGCTAAAAACAAACAAAGTCCCCATAAGATACCTAGAGCAAAACCTGCTTGAATTGCTGGTTTTAGTTCCTTTTTCATTAATAATCTTAAACATCACAGAAATTTAAGCTTTATTAATTAAGGTTCTTATTTTTTCTTTATCTTCTTTTGAAAAATATTCAACAGCATTTCTTACAATCCATTTTTGATTTTTATTTTCAGTGACTGCTTTTTCTTTTAGATAACTAAACAAAATATTAAAATCCTTTTTTCCTATTTCCTTAAGAACCCATGAAATTGCTTTTTTAACATACTTTTCATCATCTTGCATTAATTTGTCCAATACAGATAATATTTTTTGATAGTCTTTAAAATCTTTGCTATGAATTAATGGAATAAAGGAAACAATTGCAAATCTTCTAACCCACTTGTTTTTTGATGTTATACATTTTTTACTTTCTCTAAAAACATCTTCAACATGTTTTTTTGCATAAGGTGAATAAGCATGAGCAACTAGTCCGTCGCAATCAGCCCAGTCTTCAATTAATTCTTTCATTTTAAGAATATTTTTTTTGCTTTCTTCTGGGAAATTTTTAACACTACGTCCCATTATTTTTGGGCATAAAAATCTGTCACTACCTTTATTCCTTTTCCACATCTCAAATGTAACATCCAACAACCATAAGTCATCTTTAACTTCTTTTTTAATTTTTTTAGCAAGAGTGTTTACTTCAGAACCTTTAAGAACATAATCTCTGTATTTGATTGCAAATCTTTCCATCTTTTTTTGTTTATCAATTTCACCATGTGTTTTATAATAAGAATACAATAAAGAAAGAAACTTATTTTTGTCTGGATAGCTTTTTGTTATTTCTGAAATTCTCATTTCTTTTTTTCAATTTCTGAGAGAATTCTTTTTAAGAATTCACCAACTTTTACTCCAAACTCTGGTTTTTTTCCATGTTTTCTTACTGCAAGAGTTTTTGCTTTTAATTCTCTTTCTCCTACAACAAGAATATATGGAATCTTTTCAATTTCAGCATCTCGTATCCTCGATTGAACAGTTTCATCTCTAAAATCTTCCTTAATTCTGATATTATATTTACGTAGCTCTTTTGCGATTTTTTGTGCATAATGTATAAGCTTTTCATTCATATTTATTATAACTGCTTGTGTTGGTGCAATCCAAATTGGAAATCTTCCTTCATAATGCTCAATTAATATTCCTAAAAACCTCTCCATTGAACCAAGAATTGTCCGATGAAGCATTACAGGTCTGTGTTTTTTATTATCTTCTCCAATATAATTTAAGTCAAATCTCTCTGGAAAATTAAAATCTGCTTGAATGGTTGCAAGTTGCCAATATCTTCCAAGCTTGTCTTTTATATGAAAATCAATTTTAGGACCATAAAAAGCACCGTCTCCTTTATTGATTTTATATTTTAATTTCTTATTTTTCAAAGCACTTTCCAATGCTTTTGTTGCTTTATCCCAAATAGCATCACTGCCAATATATTTTTCAGGTTTAGTTGAAACTTCAATTTTAACTTCTTTATCTAAATTAAAAGTTGAATAAACTTCATAAACAAAATTAATCATATTTACAATTTCACTAACCATTTGACTTTCTGTGCAAAAAATATGCGCATCATCTTGAGTTGCAGCTCTAACTCTAAATAATCCAGATAAGTTTCCAGATAATTCGTTTCTATAAACTGTTCCAAATTCAGCAAACCTCAATGGAAGGTCTTTATAACTTCTTGCCCGAGATTTATAGATATATACATGACCTGGGCAGTTCATCGGTTTTATACCATAAATCTGGTTGTCTATTTGAGTAAAAAACATATTTTCCTTATATTTTTCATAATGTCCAGATTTTTTCCACAATTCTGCTTTATACAGATGTGGAGTATATACTAAATCATATCCTTTTTCCAAAAGAAGCTTTTTAAGCCATTCTTCAATTTTATATCTTACAAATCCAAGTTTTGGATGAAATAATGGTAGTCCAGGACCAAGTTCTTCATGAACACTGAACAGCTCTAACTTTGAACTGATTTTCCGATGGTCATTTTCTGGAAGTTTTTTTTCAACATATGCAACAACTTTTTTACTTTCTTTTTTTGCAGAGGTGTCTGTTTTAAGCAGAGGGACTGCTTTTTCATCTCCAAATTTAATTTCCCTGCTTAATTCAGCCAGAGGATGACCCTTTACATGAATGTCAAATTCTTTATACCAGCCAAAAGGTGCTTTATCTACGTTTTTAAATTCTTTTTTTAATTTATTAAAAATCACATTAAGCAAATTATTTGCTGTATCTGGAGAACTTGGAGTTGAAGTTAAATGAACATAAGGATAAAGCATTACATTTTTAGCTTTAACCTGCTGAGCCATTTTTTTAACATTAGCTACAACTTCTTCTGAAATTTTTTTAATATATTCTTCATCACCTTTTTCAGCAGAAGCAAAAACAGTTATGCATTCTTCCATATGCTGATGAAAATTCTTTTTAATATCTTCAGCAGTTTTAATTGCTTTGCGTCTTGCAATTATATCAATTTTATTTGAATGTAGTAACAATATTTTCATTGTCCTTTTCGTGAAGAAACCCACACTAAGCGCATGTCAGCAAAGCTGAATGCACTGAAAAAAGAGTCTCTCCAAATCCTCCTATTTATCAATAGAGCATAAAAGTTATTAAGTTTTTTAGAAAAAAGACTAGAAAAATTCTTCCAGTCAATTGTGTGCAACGAAGTTGTACACGATAAAAGCGCCAGCTGATTTTGCAGCTGTGGGACACACCTTCTTTACAGCCATAATCCTATTTATTAAATAACATTTAAAAACTTTATTGTGAAAAAAAGAATATGACAAAAATAAAGATTGAAACTTATGGCTGTTCAGCAAATCAAGCAGATTCAGAATCAATGGCTTATTTACTTAAAAAAGCAAATTACGAGTTAACAGATTCTGAAAATTTTGATTTAATCATTTTAAATACCTGCACAGTAAAAACACCAACTGAAAATAAAATTCTTAGAAGAATTAAAAATCTGAGAAAAGAAAACAAAAAAATAATAGTTGCAGGGTGCATTCCTCAAGCAGAACCAGATTATATTAAATCAAAATTCAAAGACCTTTCAATTTTAGGAGTATTTGATATTAGTGATGTTGTTGAATGTGTTGAGAAAACTCTTTCAGGTAAAAGAGCAGTTATTTTGTCAAGCAGTTCAAAAAAGAAAATTGGTTTAGTGCGAATAAGAAAAAACCCAATAATTGAGATAATTCCGATTTCAGAGGGATGTCTTGGAAATTGCGCTTACTGCAAAACAAAGCAGGCAAGAAAAAATCTTTTTTCTTTTCCAATATCTGAAATAGTGCATCAAGCAAAGCAGGCAATAAAAACTGGAGCAAAAGAAATCTGGATTACATCTCAAGATACAGGATGTTATGGTTTTGATCAAGGACATACTCTTCCAGAACTTTTATCTGAACTTGTGAACCTTTCAGGAGATTTTAAAATCCGCGTTGGTATGATGAATCCAAATCATGTTCTAAAAATTCTTCATGATTTAATTAAAATATATAAACATCCAAAAATCTTTAAATTCCTTCATATTCCTGTTCAATCTGGAGCAGATGATATTCTAAAATCAATGATTCGCAATTATTCTGTTCAAGATTTTAAGTATATTGTGCGCGAATTTCAGAAACATATACCAAACCTTACAATTTCAACAGATATTATAGTAGGGTTTCCAGGAGAATCTAAAAAAACATTTAATCAAACATTGAATTTAATTAATTGGCTTAAGCCAGATGTATTAAATATTAGTCGTTATTGGGAACGCCCAGGTACTCTTTCTGCTTCAATGGATAAAAAGCTTCACACAAGAGACACAAAAGAATTGTCTAGAAAACTATTGCCGATTTTTAATAAACTTGCACTAGAAAAAAATCAGAAATTAATTGGAAAATCCTTTAATGTTTTAGTTGATGAACTCGGAAAACCTGGAACATATATATCGAGGAACAATTTTTATAAACCAATTGTTATAAAATCTGAAAAAAATCTTTTTGGAAAATCACTTAATGTAGAAATTACTTCTGTTACTTCGCAGTATTCTATTGCAAAAATACAAGAATAAATATTTAAGTCTAACAACCGAATTTAAAAAACAAAAAAATAAGAAATAAAAAATTGAGGATTTATCTTCTTCGTCTTCTGGAACTTGCTCTTCGAGCTGAGGAAGCTCTTCTTCTTGTTGATGATCTTCTTGTGCTTGAAGCTCTTCTTCTTGTTGATGATCTTCTTGTGCTTGAAGCTCTTCTTCTTCTTTCTAAATGTTCGATTCCTCGTTTTCTTACTGTTGCTTTATAGATTTCTCGAGGCATCCATTCTGGAGCATTTGATGGTGCTCTTACTCTTCTTCTAGATCCAACAAAGATGTGTACTCTTTCTCTTCCTCTTTCTCGTAATCGGATCTCTGTGAATCCTCTGGTTGCAGCTTTTAGTGCAGCTTGTCGTGGCTGTCTTCCAGTAAAGACGTGATTTGTGTCATTTCCTCTTTTATCTTGTAAAACAAAATATCTAACTTCTCTAGTTGTTCTTCTTCTCATGAAGTCCACCTACTTAATAAAATACACACTTTATATATAAAGTATTCGATTTCAGTGCTTTTTTTTTCTAAAAATCGCTATCGCACTCATTAGTGGATACAAATATTAAAAAAACAACTACGTAACCGCATTTTATTACAATTTTTGCGTTACCACTCTTAAAAAAATAAAAAAGATTTACTTAAGTTTGTAAATCTTTATGTCACCAAGTAATGGGATTTTCCACATGTTGCCTGAAACTGCCTTTATTATGGCAATTATGACAAATACAAGGATTATTAACCAAATCAGAGATAAGATTAAACTTATAATCCATCCAAAAAAAGGAATATAAGGTAAAATAACTCCGACAATGCTTAAAATAATCTCCCAAATTAGTAGATTAATTCCTTGTTCTAAGTGGAATTTGATGAACTTATCCTTTTTCTTAACAACAAAAAACGGAATAAGAGCCAAAATCCCCAAATAAGAAAGTATAGCTGTCATTAACTGGTCTGAGTTTAATTTTTTTGCCATATCTTTTAATCAGCACACTTAAATATATATTTAAGTTATCACTTGTTTATAATCACATTTCGAAACATTTAAAAATGGATTTTATATAACCTAAATTATATTTAAAAGAAAATGAATCTTGAAAAACTTTCAATTAGATTACTTGAAAAAGAAAAAGATACACTTAAATTAATTGCAGAGCTAGAAGATAAAACTCTTTCTCAAATAGTGCGTGATGCAATTCAGCAATATATTTCTAATAAATCTGATTTCCCAGTTGACCAAATTGCTGAAATAGCTAAAAAGGACTTTAAAAGAGCAGAAGAGCTTGTTAATTTGTTATTTAAAAATCCTTATTGGAGAGATACAGGAGAAAGAAATACTGCAGATATTCAAATAACTAATCGTTATGGTGTTCTTTCTTTTATGGAAAAGTTTAATCATGAAAATGGAGATTTTATGACAGAC
>CAYTAB010000024.1:0-2213 GCA_964435825.1 Candidatus Woesearchaeota archaeon | reverse complement strand
TGTTCTTTCTTTTATGGAAAAGTTTAATCATGAAAATGGAGATTTTATGACAGACTATTTTGGAGATGAATTTTTAAGGAGCACACAACCTTATGATAGGAGAAAAAATGAATAATTTTGATAGTGAATTAAGAATTCTGCTTAAGAATGAATTTAAAGATTTTCAGCTCAGAGGAGATAGTTCTGTTTTAAACATAGCTTTAAAAAAAATTGAAAAAACAAATTTAGAGCATCAATCAAGTGGAGTTATTTATCCAGACTTGTTTGAGATTATGCATCTTTCAATAAAGGATAATGAAATTTCAGATAACTGGAAGAGCTTTTATCAGATATTACTTGAGGAGAGAGCACTAACTGATTCTCAACAACCTTTCAATAAACACACTACTGAAATCTATTGGAATAAAAATCCTTTAGAAACAAAAGATGATATAAAAAACAAAAGCTCTAGAAAAGATAACCCCTATAAAGAGAGTATTTAATTTTTATAAAAATTATTGATTTTCAATTCTTGGTGCTAAAATAAAAGATATCTGCATTTTATTTAATGCTTTAAAATCCAGCTTAAGTGGATAATCATCACTAAACTGAATCATTGCAGTGTCTGCAATAGCTGCAGCTTTAGACATTTTTCTTAGATATTCAATAGAATAAATTGCTTTGGAGTTGCTTGAAACATTCATTGCCACAAGAACATCTTTGCTTTCTTTTCCAATATCAATTTCAACTTTGCTGCTTGTTTCTCCAGAAGTGAATTTAATTGAGTCAGATGTTGCAAAAATAGTTAATGCATCTCCAACAATACCTGCATCTTCAATATAATCTCTAAATTCTTTTGCATCAATTTCAAACTCAGCTTTAAATGTTAGTGAAGGAACTTTTTTTTCTCCACCTTCTTTTTCAAGTAATGGAATTTTGAATTTTTTTTGAGTTTTTCCAAAAACAGAGATTATCAATGAATTTTTTTCAATTGCAAGAGTAATTGAATCAGTTGCTTTTGCCCGCTTAATTGCTTGTTTTAAGTTTTCAACATTAACTGTAATTTCCTGTTCTTTTTCAACTTTATATTCTGTAAATGCAGAAGGAAGAATATTTAAAATAACCATTGAGATATTTGCAGGATCCATTGCTACAAGCTTTAATCCATCGCCCGTGACTTGAAAACTTGCTTCATTTATAAAATCAGAAATAATATTTACTGCATTTGAAAAAATCTTTGAGTCATCCATCTTAAGTTTAAACATAATTTCACCTTTACTTATATGACTTGGAAAAGATATATAACTATTTTGCAACTTAAATAAATAGTTGTTTTTGAAGTAGAAACCCTTTCTTTTTTTAGAAAAGAAAAGCTAAGTTTTCAAAAGAAACATTTTCAGCAGCCACTTTTCCAAACTGAGCCCAAGTATAAGACTTTTTCCAAAGCAATAATTACTTTTTCTTTAAAATAAGGAATAAACCTGCTGCTTCTGCACTTTTTTTTCCAATAAAAGGAATCCATGAAGGTAAACCGCTAAATTTTCCAAGTAGCATTGGAATTACTATAATCAATGCAATAATTACTCCGATTATTAGCGCTGTAAGTAAACCTATACCAAAACCTTTGAAAAAACTTCCCCAATCAGCCATCATTTTGAATTCAATAAAAATAAGAACTCTGTTTTTATAAATTTATTGTTCTAAGATTACTTTTCTATATAAATCAATGTTAATTTCTGAAAAATCTTGAACAATCTCTGCCTGGATTTCTTTTTCTTCTTTTTCACCCCAGACTTTTCCAATAACTCTGACAATTTGGCCTTCTGCAGTTTTTTTATAACTTTCCTCATCATTTAAAATTGCAGTAACTTTTCCAGTTCCATCATCAATTGTTATTGAAAAGATGCTGTCATCTTTTTGAACTATAGTTCCAAGAACAGCTACTCTAGGAATATCTTTGCTTATTTCATTAACAGTTACATTAATTGCAGGTTCGCGTTTCTTAAATTCTTTTTTTTCTTCAACCATGTTATTTCACTTTTTCCATAATATATAAGAATTTATGCTTTTAAGAATAATATTTTTGAGAACTTTTCTAAAAAGTTCATTTGGGGTGAAGACCTTTTTAAAGGAATTCAATATAAGCAGTTATGCTTTTAAGAATAATATTTTTTTAAAACTTTTTCTAAAAGGGGCTTTTAGTTTTTTTTTCCGCAGCCGCTTTTTCTAAAAGG
>CAYTAB010000023.1:5825-10568 GCA_964435825.1 Candidatus Woesearchaeota archaeon | reverse complement strand
CAGATTAATTGTAACATCTATGGAATTTGAGACACAATTTGTTGAATTGTCAATTGCTACAACGGTGTAATTACCGGCAGCAAGACCGTTAAAAATAGATGGATCCGGATCTGTTGCAGGATTTATTGTATTAATTAAAAGTATTTCGCCATGGTCCAGTTAATAGAATATTTAAAAAAACAAAAGTTAGGAAAAAGCTATAAAAAGATAATTATAACGATTCTTAGTATTCCGATTCCATTTTTATTAGCCTTGTCTGCATTTTTTTTAGGTGCAAACAGCACAACAATTGTTGCAATTGCCTCACTTGGAACAATTGCAATTTTTATTCCATTTTCAGCATTTAGTTATCTCGAATATAAAGAAACTAAAAATGCTGAAAAGAATTATCCTGCGTTTCTAAGAGATTTATCGCAGAGTGTTTCTTCTGGAATGAACATTCAGCAAGCAATTTCTATTTGTTCAGATAGTGATTATGGAAAATTAACTAGATATGTTAAACAACTCAACATTTACTTAAGCTGGAATCTGCCATTTCCAGAAGCTTGGGATAAATTCACAAGACTATTGGAAAGAAGCGCATTAATCAAAAGAGTTAATGACCTGCTAATTGAAGCATTTACATCTGGAGGTGATCTAAAAACAACATTAAATGCACTTGGCGATGATATTGTTCTTTTAAAAGATATGGAATCTGAAAAAAAATCTTCAATGTATGAACAAATTATTATCATGTATGTTGTTTTCTTTATTTTTCTTGGCGTTGTTGTAGGATTATTTAAAATATTATCTCCAATTATATTTATTCAGAAAATCGGCATGTTTAGTGGTTTTCAAATGACTTCTTCTACAACTACTGAAGGAATCAGCATTAACTACTTTAAAAATCTTTTTTTTATTATGGCATTGATTGAAGGTGCTTGTGCAGGAATTATTGCTGGTCAAATCTCTGAAGAGAGAATAATTGCAGGATTTAAACATGTAATTGTTATGGTTGCTGCATCAATACTTGTATTTTTTATTTTTATTTTTCCAGCACATCTTTCTTTAAGTGCTTCACTTTATCCTACAGTTGTTGAACCTGGAAACATTGTTACAATAACTGGAAATGCAAGATATGAATCTGAAGCAGTTTCTAATACTCCTGTAAGTATTATCCTAAATGATGGAACAATTATAAAAGAATTCACTGATGCAACAGGTAAATTTAGCAGAAATATTGAAGCACCAGATGCTCTTGGTTCTCAAAAGATATTTGTTACTATCACCTATAAAAAAGAAACTGCTAGAACAGAGTTAGAATACAAAATCGAATAAAATGAAAAAAGCATATACAATATATGAATTTATAATTAGTTTTTTGATATTTCTTTTTATGGCAATTCTTCTTTTTAAAACTTTAATTGATATTGGTCCTCAAAACACTGAAATTTTTACAAGAAATTCAGCTTGCTTAAATTCTGAAAAATTGCTTAGTTATATTACAACAAGGCAAGGAGAATACAATCCATTAAATAAATTAGGATTTGCATATGGAATCAGGTTACTAAACTACTCAAAATGGGAAGAAATGCGCAGCTTTGAATATATTGATATTAAACAAAACTGCAATATTGATTATCCTTTTAAGATTAATTATTTAGTTAAAGAAATTCCCTTTGGGAACTATAGAGACAATGAACCTCTAAATTATCCAAATGAAAGTGTAACTTCTGCAAATCTGATACGAAACCTGACTAATATGAAAATTTATGTTGGAAGTGAAAATAATAGTGCACATTTTTATTTGATATTAAAAACTCATAATGATTCTTCAAGTATATCTAAAAATATAAATCCATGTATAACTCCAAATGGAGAACTTGAATCAGAGGATTCTGTTAGTGTTGAAAATGGAAAAGTAATTATTAAATTTAACATAAGTGCAGGAGATCTTGATTGTGTTAATCTTACATTCAATGAATCTGGAGGATATATTTATATTGATTATATTGATTTCTCAGACAAAAATGGAGAAGACTTAAACTCAATTTATCTGTCAGATGAATTTAAATTAAATGATGAATTTGGTTCAATGAGTTCTGATATACAGGGCAGTTGTAAAAAAGAAACTTATGTTATTATGAATTATCAAGGACAAGAATTTGTTTCAAAAATGGGGGTAAGTAGTTGGTAGCTTCAAATAAAAAAGCAATTATTTACATAATGGAAATAATGTTATGTATTATTGCTTTTTCAGTTGTGATGCTTTATTTTTCAAGTGAATTTAATGTTGATGTTCAAACTCCAAAAGAAAATTCTGGTGATTATCTTTTAGATGCTCTTGCTAAAACCCGCGTTATTAATTATACTTCTCTCTTGCAGGTTCAGAATTCTTTTGAAAAAATAATGGGAAACACCATTGATAGTGAGATTTTCTTAATTAACAGCAGCTGCTATTATTATGATGGTATTAATTATTATAAAAATGATAACTGTTCTATTCAAATTAATTCAACAAAAAATGTATATACTGGCAAGGTAGTTAGTGAAACTGGAGAAATAATAAAAATAAATTATTGGAGCAGAATATGAAAAAAGGAGAGTTTTTTATAATAAGCATTGTTCTCGTAGTTTTATCAATTATGTTTTTAATTACTTTTCCGCAAACAGCAATTAGCTCATCAGAGCTTTCAAATTCATTATTTGAAAATTATGTAATGGAAATGATTAGTGCAAAAACTTCAGGAAGATGGCATCACTATAATTTTTCATCAGAAATAAAAGTTTTAACAGGCTATAATGAAAGTGGAGAATTTAATGTTTCAAATATTGTTTTTGACCCATATAATCCTCACTTATGTATGGAAGATATTTATGTAATAAATGAAAGTGGCCAAGTTGTAGATTATTATGTGACTGAATTTTCAAGCCCATGTGATGTTATTTTTGAAGGTAAAAACAGTTCAACATATTATATATTATATGATAATGTGTATGGCTTTCCACTAAGTGCACCACTAGTAAACCCTGGCTTACTCTTTAATGAAACCTATTCAAAAATTTATGACCGAAAACAATATTTTTGCGATTTTATTGAAAACTATACAAATGGACTTGCAAATGTAAGTTGTGAAAATCTTGGTGGCGAAAAATTTGAATTATCATATGAATCAAAAAATCTAATATATAAAGGAATAATATAAAGCTTTTAAAAAAAGATTTTTAAAGTCAAATATGGATTTTTTAAAATTTAAAAAAAATCTCAATCCTTTATTATATTCAGAACTTAAACAATATTCTGAATTACGTCCCTGTCAGAAAAAAGCATTAGATAAGGGATTATTGGATAGAAAAAATCTTCTTGTTTGCAGTCCAACTGCTTCAGGTAAAACTCTTGTAGCAGAAATTGCTGCAATAAATTCAATTTTAGAGCAAAGAAAAAAAGCAGTTTATATTGTTCCACTAAGAAGTCTTGCATCTGAAAAATATGAGGAATTTAAAGAAAAATATGAGAAATTAGGAATTAAAATTGGAATCTCAATTGGAGATCTAGATTCTCAAGAACCATGGTTAAAAAATAAAGATTTAATCATTGTTACATCTGAAAAACTTGATTCAATAATTAGACACAATGCTTCATGGATATTTGAAATAAACACAATCATAATTGACGAAGTTCATTTATTAAACGACAACAGCAGAGGACCGACTTTAGAAATATTGATTACTCTTTTAAGGCGCGAGTTAAAAGATGCCCAGATTATAGCCTTATCTGCAACAATTGGAAATCCTGAAGAGGTTGCATCATGGCTTGATGCTGATTTAGTTTATGATGAATGGCGTCCAGTAAAACTTAATCAAGGTGTTTTTCTTACAAATACTATTAATTTTATTAATAAAAAAGAAACAATTGAACAAAAAGATGATGAAGTTATCTCTATTGTATTAAACTATCTTAAAAAAGGTTATCAATTACTGATTTTTTGCCCAACAAAAAGTATAGCAGAAGCTTCTGCTCAAAAAATCAAGAAGCATTTAAATAACAAGTTAATTGATGAAAAAAATAAGATTTTATCTGCACTTTCAAAACCAACAAAACAATGCCTCTCTCTTTCAGAGTGTGTTTTAAAAGGAGTTGCATTTCATCATTCTGGCTTAGTTCATTCTCAGAAAAAAACTATTGAGAACCTATTTAGAGCAGGAAAGATTGAAGTGATATGCTGCACTCCGACATTAGCAATGGGATTAAACCTGCCTGCAGATGTTGTTGTTATGCGCTCATTAAAGCGTTTTTCAAGTAGTTTTGGTCTTTCATGGATTCCAGTTTTAGAATATCATCAAATGACTGGCAGGGCAGGAAGACCTGGTTCTAAAGCTGGAGAAGGTTATGCAATCTCAATTGCAAAATCTGAGAGAGAAAAAGAGATTATTGAAGACAGATATGTTCAGGGAAAAAATGAAGAAATTTTAAGTAAACTTGCTGTTGAACCTGTTTTAAGACAATTTGCGTTATCTCTTGTTGCAAGTGAACAAGTTTCAAGCTCAAAACAATTAATCTCTTTTTTCAAAGAAACATTTTATGGCTATCAATATGGCAATGACTGGAGTTTTGAGCATAAAATAAAAAAAGTATTAGAAGAACTAATCCAAATCAACTTCCTTGTTGAAGACAATAAAAAACTAAGAGCTACAAAAATTGGTAAAAGAGTTTCTCAATTATATATTGACCCGCTTACTGCTAATTTTATAATTGGATGTTTA
>CAYTAB010000023.1:1514-5815 GCA_964435825.1 Candidatus Woesearchaeota archaeon | reverse complement strand
TTATTAAGGGAATTACAAGTAATAAAAAGCATATTGATTTTTCAATTCTGCAATTGATTTCAAACACTATTGAAATGAAACCTTTGCTTAGAGTTAGGTCAAATGATAGTGAGTATATTGAAGAGATGATGGATTTGTATGCAGATTCATTTTTAATCAAACCTCCAAAAGAATGGGATTATGATTTTGATATGTTTTTGGATTCTGTTAAAACTGCTAAATTTTTAAATGATTGGATTAATGAGAAATCAGAAGACACGCTTCTTTCAGTTTATGGTATTCGCCCAGGCGAGCTTAATTATAAACGTGATAAAGCTGAGTGGTTGCTTTATTCAATGTCTGAACTTGCTCTTGTGCTTAAAAGAAAAGATGTTTATTCAAAAATCAATAAACTGCAGATTAGGATTAAACATGGAATTAAGGAAGAATTAATTAATTTAATTAAGCTAAAAGGTGTTGGAAGATTTAGAGCTCGCCTGTTATATAATAACAAAATAACCTGTGTTTCAGATATTAAAAAGGTTGATGCAAACAAACTTGCAAGAACACTTAAATCTGTTGCAATTGCAAAAAAACTAAAAGAGCAAGTTGGTGAAAAAGTCGGGTTTATAAATAAATTAATTGAAAAGCAAGGCCAGGTTAAATTAGACATGTTTAAATGATTATTCAATTTTTCTAGCAAAAACCAAGAAAGCAGTATGACCTAATTGCTGAAATTCTGGTCGAGCAATTCTATCAGATACTTTCCATTCCCGAAGCTGAGATTCAAAAACATGTTCAATGATAAATTTGTTTTGCTCTGCATAAGATACAAATTTAATTACCTGAGTCATCTGCGGCAGATATGCCACAGCATAACCTCCATTTTTTATCTGTGAAATATTAACTTTCCAAGGTTCTGGCAAATCAAGAGTCAATAAATCAATTTCTTTTTCAGAAAGATTAGTATAAACATCCTTATTCTTTATTTTAATATTATTAACTCCAAGAAGTTTAAAATTTTCTTTAGCAATTTTGATAAACTGCTCATTTTTTTCATAAGTTATTAATTTTGAAGGATAAATTTGTTTTGCTAGAAATGCTGCTAACCAGCCAGAACCAGTTCCTGCATCAACAACCAAGTCAGATGAATTAATTCCTGTAAAGGCTGCAATTATTGCTGCGTCTTTTAACAAAACTGCTTGAGGTCCGCGTTTACACTTATTTAATAAATCATGGAATTTTGGAGTAATCTGATAAAAGTTATACCCAAGATGACTTTTTAGTGGTTTGTTTTTTGCAGAAAGTTTTATTTCACCATATTTTGTAGAAAAAGTTTTCTTTTTTTCATCAACAAGATAATAATTCCTATTTGAATCAATTAACAATTTCATTTGAAACTAAATCCTCTCTTTGAGGAGCTAACTTTTTTCTTTTTAAGACTATCTTTTAATAAAATTTTAGAAACAATTAACCAAGACAAAACTCCAATTCCAAGCAAAATCAAACCAAGTGTTAATGCATTTTGAGTTGTTGCAAGATGAATCTCAAGAGGTGAATGAATCTCTTCTGCTTCAGATGTTGAGTAATTATCAACAATAAATCCAATAATTAAAATTGCAATAACAATTGTCAGAGTAATAATGCTAATTAGCTTTCGATTAAGAGGCATTTCTTTTGCCATGTTTTTTTTACAAGTTTAACAAATATAATGTTTTTTATCTTCTATCTTTGCGAAATCTTTAAAATAGTTTGAATATAGTTTAGAAAATGAATAAGTTATCAGAGACTCTTATAAAAATCTATGATAAAAAATATATTCTACTTTCAGTAATTCCTATAATAATACTTCTTATTTCAGGTGCATATCTTGGTTTTTTAAAATACAACACTGGTGAATTTGTCAAAAAAGATGTTTCGCTTAGTGGTGGAGTAATGATCACAATCACAACTTCTGAGCAATATGACCTCTCTAAATTAAAACTTGAAACAAGCTCAATAGTTAGGACTATCAATAGCCCAGGTTCAAATAAAATCTTAGGCTATTCTTTTGAATCAAATCAACTAGACATTGCTGAACTTAAAAATGCAATTTCAGATGCAACAGGCTTTGAATTTTTAGAAGGAACATACAGCATTGAAGAAACCAGTGCAGCACTAAGCTCTGCTTTTTGGAAGAATGCAATAAAAGCTATGATTCTTGCATTTATTTTTATTGGGACTGTTGTTTTTTTATACTTTAAAAAAATTGTTCCAAGTTCTGCAATTGTATTATCTGCAGTTTCAGATATTATATTAACTTTAACTGTTGTCAATTTATTTAACATACGACTTTCAACTGCAGGAATTGCTGCTATTTTAATGCTTATTGGTTATAGTGTTGATTCAAACATTCTCTTAACCACAAGAGTAATAAAAGGAAAATCAGGATATTTTGATGGCTTATTCTCTGCAATTAAAACAGGACTTACTATGCAGATTACAACACTTGTTGCTCTTATTTGTATATTTTTATTTTCACCTGCTGAAGTTCTAAAGAAAATTACATTAATTTTAGTAATTGGAATTTTAGCAGATATGATGAATACCTGGATGCAAAATGCAGGAATATTGAGATGGTGGACTAAGAAAAATGAGTAAATTTAAAAAACTAATATCTTCCTGGAGAGTATGGTTTTTATTAATAGCCCTAATATTTAGTGTTTTTTCAATATTTAATTTAGATGAGGTAACTAATGGTGATGTTAAAATCCGTTTTGTTGAAAAAAACTCAAGTGCTGAGATAAATGGTCTGCAAACAGGAATGGTAATCAGCAGCATAAATAATGATAAAATCGAAAGTGTAGAAGAATTTTATGAGAAAATTAATTCATATCAAACAGGAGATATTATTACAATTAGCACAAAATCTGGATTGATTTTAAAAAACACTGAACAGCATAAGATAATTGTTGAAGAAAATAAAAGCATTGGCATTGAAGTTCAGGAAATTAGTTCTACTAAATTAAAAAAAGGTCTTGATGTAGTTGGAGGTGCAAGAGTTATCCTAAAACCTAATGATAATATCACAAGCCAGCAACTAACAGATGTAATTGATATTATTTCAAGACGGCTTAATGTATATGGTATCAGCGATATTAATGTAAGATCTGTTAGTGATATTGGCGGAAATAAATATGTTTTAGTTGAAGTTGCAGGTGCAAGCAGAGAAGAAGTAATAGAACTTGCCCAAGGACAAGGAAAATTAGAAGCAAAAATCAATAATAAAACAATTTTTGTTGGTGGAAAAGATATAAAATCAGTGTGTAGAGATTCAACCTGTTCTGGAGTTGATTTAACGAGTTGTGGTCAATATGATGACAAAACATGGGGTTGCAGATATTTCTTTAGAATTGATGTAAGTCCTGAAAGTGCTAGAAGATTTGCAGAAGTAACATCAACGATACCTGTTGAAATTGATGAGAGCAGTTCAGAAAGGTATCTTAGTGAAGACATTCAATTATATTTGGATAATGTTCTTGAAACAAGTTTAAAAATATCTGAAAACTTAAAAGGCCAAGAAACAACCTCAATTACAATTTCAGGTCCTGGAACAGGTAGCACAAAAGATGTAGCTAAAAATAATGCATTAATAAATATGCAAAAAATGCAGACTTTGCTCATTACAGGCTCATTGCCAGTAAAGCTTGAGATTTCAAAAGTCGATGTTATTAGTCCAATTTTAGGAGAAAATTTTCTAAAATATGCATTTATTTCATTTGCAATTGCTCTTGCAGGTGTTGCTGCAGTTGTATTAATTAGGTTTAGAAAAATAAAAATTGTTATTCCAATTCTAATAACTGGAATTTCTGAGATTATAATTATATTAGGTGCTGCAGCATTGATAAAATGGAATCTTGATTTAGCTGCAATCGCAGGTATATTAGCAACAGTTGGAACTGGTGTTGATGACCAAATTGTTATTGCAGATGAAGTATTAAGTGGTGAGATTGAAAAAAACTGGAGAGCAAAGATAAAAAGAGCCTTTTTCATAATAATGGCTTCATATTTTACAACAATGGTTGCAATGGCTCCTTTATTTGCTTTAGGAACAGGTTTACTTAAAGGATTTGCATTAACTACAATGATTGGAATCACTACAGGAGTTTTAATAACAAGGCCTGCGTTTGCACGTATTGTTGAAGTATTATTGAGAGAGTAACTGAGTTTAATAAACTTTATAAATGCATTCTATTATCTTTTTGTTAGCGGGATGGGGCAGTCTGGAGTGCCCGTCGGGCTCATAACCCGAAGGTCGAAGGTTCAAATCCTTCTCCCGCTAG
>CAYTAB010000023.1:0-1414 GCA_964435825.1 Candidatus Woesearchaeota archaeon | reverse complement strand
AATATGAAACTATGTGGAATTGATGAAGCTGGAAGAGGACCAGTTATTGGCCCAATGGTTCTTGCAGGTGTTTGTGTTTCTAAAAAAGAACTGCAAGAGCTTGAAAAATTAGATATTAAAGATTCTAAACTTTTGTCTGTAAAAAAAAGAAATGAACTATATAAAAAAATAACTAATAAATATCAATATGCTATTGTTAAAATCTCTCCTCAGGATATTGATAATAATCACGAACAAGGTGTCAATTTAAATGTTCTTGAAGCAAAAACAATTGCACGAATCCTTCTTGAAATGAAAGCAGATAAAGTCATTGTTGATTCTCCAGAACCTGCTGATGAACAAAAATTTGGAAGAAAAATTTTAGAGTTTTGCAAACAACTTAATGTTAAAATCTCAAGTGAGCATAAAGCAGATATGAAATATAAAATTGTTGGAGCTGCATCAATTTTAGCAAAAGTCACACGAGACAAAGAAATTGAAAAAATAAAAACCAAGTTAAATCTTGAAATTGGAAGCGGCTACCCTGCAGATGAGACCACAATAACTGCTTTGAAAAACAATTTAGATTTGCTTGAGCCTTATGTAAGAAAATGCTGGTCAACCTATAAAAAACTAAAAGGTGAAAAATTTCAATCAAGTTTAGATGAGTTCTAGATTAAAACAACAGCTTATGAGATTAGTACTTATATATCAGGTGCCAGCTGACTGAACAGCTGTGTGAGAAATTTCAATCAAGTTTAGATGAATTTTAATTTCCTTAACTCTTTTTTAATTGCAGTTAAATCTGGCTTTTTATTCTCAATATTATAAATTAAAAAATCTGCATAGCGTTTTGTTGGTTCAACATATTTTCTATGAGCTCTTAAAATGAACTTTTCATAGCGGTCAAGAACTTCATCAAGTTTCTGGCCTCTGTCTTCAATATCTCGTCTGATTCGTCTTATCAAACGCATCTCTCCTCCTGCAGAAACAAATATTTTAAGATCAAGAATTTGACGGATTTTAGGATGATAAAGAACAAATAAACCCTCAATAATAAGTGCTTTTGCAGGTTTAACTTTAATTGTTTTTTTTAATCTATGCGATAACTTAAAAGAATAGACTGGCATATTAACTGCTTTTCCCTGCTTTAAAGTTATTAGTTGTTTTTCAAGCAACTTCCAGTCAATTAGTTTTGGATTATCAAAATCAAAAGACTCTCTTTGTGCTTCAGATTTAAAAAAATTACTCTTATAATAATTATCTGTTGATATTACTTGAGCATTACCGATTATTTTTGCGATTTTATGAGCAATAAAGGTTTTGCCTGACCCAGTACCCCCTGCTACACCAATTAAAAACATATAATAAAGTAAACAAATTAATTATTAATAGGTTTCTATCAGCCCTTTTAAAAAAAGCGCTGGCGGAAAAA
>CAYTAB010000022.1:0-11293 GCA_964435825.1 Candidatus Woesearchaeota archaeon | reverse complement strand
CGAGCTCGGAAGGATTTGAACCCCCATCAACCGGGCCGAAACCGGACGCACTATCCAGGTTATGCTACGAGCCCAGAACTATTTCTAAAAAATGCTTTAAAAGAGTTTTCATTATAGAAAAAGTTTAGCGCCAGCAGCAGGATTTGAACCTGCATATCCTTGCGGAAACGAGGGTTCGAGCCTCGCGCTATACCAGATTAAGCAATGCTGGCGTAAATTAAAATAATAAACAAATAATAAAAAGTTTGTTTAAGGTTTAATTCTATTCATAAATCGCGGAAAGGGAAGAGTATCCCGGATATGTTCTAAATTCAAAAGTGATTGAAGAAGCCGTTCTGTTCCAATTCCAAATCCGCTATGCGGTACTGCTCCATATCTTCTTGAATCAAGATACCAGTCAGAGTTTCCTAAATTGATTTTTGCTTTTTTTAATCTTTCTTTAATTTTAGTTAAATCAGATTCTCGTTGAGAACCATCAACAACTTCGCCAGTATTTGGGAACAATAAATTAAAGTTTGTTCCATATCCTTTTCTTTTTGAGTCTTCACCATGATAGAATTTCAAGATTTTTAAAGGATAATTTGTTATAAAAACTGGCCCATCTTTAGCAAGATACTTTTCATGCGGAGCACCAAAATCATCTCCTTCTTTTATTTTAAATCCGTGTTTTTGAAGCTGCTTAATTGCTGTAGAGTAAGTTATCTTTTTGTAAGGTGGTTTTAATGACTGCAAAAACTTCAAGTCAACGCCAACAACTTCAAGTTCATGCTTGTTTTTTTTCAAAAAGCGATTAATCACTGATGAAATACAGCTTTCAGTTAAATTCATAATATCCTTTAAATCAGCCCAAGCACTTTCAACTTCTAAATGCCAAAATTCAGTTAGATGCCGGTTTGTTGAGGATTTTTCAGCTCTAAAAGAAGGTGCTAGAGCATACACATTTTCAAAACAATGAATTAGATTCTCAGCATAAAATTGCCATGATTGAGTAAGATATGCTTTTTTATCAAAATATTTAACTTGAAAAACTTCACTTCCGCCTTCAGAGCCTTCTGAAATAAAAGTTGGTGCTTCAGCTTCAATAAAATTATGCTTATCAAAAAAATCATGAAATGCCTTAAACATGCTTGAGCGTAATTTTAAGATTGCTGTTTGTTTAATTCCTCTTAAAGCAAGATGGCGAACATCCATTAAAAATTCTGTTGAAAGATCTTTTGAAATTGGGAATCTTTCTGCAAGACCAATAATTTCAATGTTCTGGGTTTTTATTTCAAAACCAGTTGGTGCTCTTTTATCTTCTGCTAATTTTCCTGAAAGTTTAAGTGAAGATTCAATTGTGATTTTTTGAGCATTCTTCCAGGATTTAGAATTACTATCAATAACTGCTTGAATAATATTTGATGAATCTCGTATAACTAAAAAAATCTTATCTTTCATTTCCCGTTTTCTGTAAACCCATCCAGATACTGTAACTTTTTTTCCTAGATAAGATTTTTTCAAGATATCTTTGATAAACTCTGTTTTCATAATAAAATTATTTAGAATGCTAACTTAAAAATTTATCTAATGATATTTTGCTCTTGTTTTATTATATCTGGGCTGAAAACAAGAAATTTGCGGGCCATCATTATTTAAATAAGAAGAATTATGAGCTTCTGCTATTAATTCATCAGTTAGTTCTTTATTTTTAGTGTTTCCCACAAGGTCATCAATGGACAGCTGATTGTCTTTTTGGAAAAACCTTTCCAATAAATTATACATTTTAGTAAACCAAGTTGTTGGGTGTATGTATTCAAATTTATTCATTGCATTTTAATCTTACAAGAAACATTTAAAAAAATTTGTATTCAGTAAACTAGAACAAACTTAATGTTAAGTAAAATAAATCTATTACCAGAGCATTGAAAAAACAACTAGAAAAATAACTGATATCAAAGACAGCAAAGTTCCAGTTATTAAAATATCTTTTGTTTTTAAATATCCTGTTGAATATGCAATTGCTGTCGGAGGTGTGCCAACTGGAACAATAAAGTCCAGTGAAGATGCCAAAGCTACAAGAACTGCAACAGAAATAACATTAAGATTTAATGAAGCTGCAAGAGGTATGATGATTGGAATTAATATGGCAGCTGTAGCAGTGTTTGATGCAACTGCAGTCATTAAAATTGTTGCAATTGCTAAGAGAAGAAACACAGCAATTGCTGGCTGATTCTGGATTAAACCTTTAATGAACTCTGCAACAACTAAATCAAATTTTAAGTAACTTATTGCAGAACCTAAAGAAAGGCCTCCACCAATTAAAATCAAAGTTGACCATCTGGATTTTGCAAAATCAGATGGCTCAAGAACCTGAAAAACATAAAATAAAATAATTGGAATAATTGCAATAACTGAAGCAGGTATTTTATGAATTCTTGTTGTAAGCCATAATACAATTGTAAGAAGCAGTATAAACAAGGTTGTTTTTTGGCTAATGTTAAATTTAGTTTTTATATTTAAAGGGATAGTTAGTTTCTTCAAATCAGTCCTGTATCTAAAACACATTATTCCCCACATTATCATTAAAAGAAGAATTGCAAAAGGAATTGCATAAATCATCCAACCAAGAAAATCAACTACAAAGCCATGATTTGATAGAAATTGACTTGCAATTGCATTTGGCGGAGTACCTACAATTGTTGTAAGTCCTCCAATTGTAGCAGCATAAGCAATACCTAGAACAACTGCTTTTGGAAATTGAGCACCCTTGCTCATGTGGTTTTTTACAAGAATTGCAACTGCAATTGGCATAACAATTGCTGCTGCAGCTGAATTACTAATCCACATAGATATTAAAAAAGTAAATGAAAAAATTAAAAGAAGTGTAAAGTAAGGTTTTCCTTTTGAAAATCTAAGAAAATATCCTGCAAAAACTTCAGATAATTTTGTTTTTTGCATTGCAACAGAAATTACAAAACCACCTAGGATAAGCATAACAATTGGATCAAAAAAAGGTTTTATAGCAACATCACTTGGCAGTTTGACTAGAGTTACTGCTAAAAAAGGCACAAGTAAGGATGTTAAAAAAAGAGGGATTGCTTCTGTAAACCACATAAATGCAATAAAGATCATAATTGCAAAAAATATTCTATGCTGTGGTGAAAGAAAAGAACCAAATAAATATGCCAGAACTGCAAAGATTATTGATACTAGGATTAAATGATATTTTATTTTTCCATTAAATAAATTACTTGCTTTCATCTTTTAATCAGTAGATACAATATTGCTTTTTGCACATGCAACCTGTTTTCTGCTTGTTCATAAACAATTGATTGTCTTGAATCAATTACATCATCTGTAACTTCATAATTTCTATGTGCTGGAAGGCAGTGCATAAAATAAGTTTTATTCTTTTTCATTCCTGTTTTTGACAGAGCCATTTTCATTGCATATTTATTTATCTGATATTTCTTAAATATTGAGAGGCGTTTCCTTGCTTCAGATTCCTGGCCCATACTTACCCAGGTATCAGTATAAATAATGTTTGCACCTGCAAGAGCTTTTTTCATTGAAGAAGTAACTTCAATCTGATTGTGCGTATCTTTAATAATCTGTTTTTTTGGCTTGTAAAATCTTGGTGCTGCTACAGACATTTTTACTCCAAGTTTATAACATGCATACATAAGAGAGTGGCAAACATTACTACTTCCATCTCCAGCATAAGCAAGTTTTACATTATCTAATGAACCAAAAGTGTTTCTTATTGTATATAAATCTGAAAGCGCTTGACAGGGATGCAACAAATCAGTTAATCCATTAATAACTGGAACAGAAGAATATTTTGCCATATCAATTAATTGCTGATGTGAATACAATCGCGCCATTATTGCATCAACATAATGTGAAAGCACCTTTGCTGTATCTTTAATTGATTCTCCTCTGCTAGCTTGAAGTTTATTTTTTGTTAAGTCAATTGCTTTTCCACCAAGCTGAGTCATTGCAACTTCAAAACTAACTCTTGTACGCGTAGAAGGTTTTTCAAAAATCATTGCAAGACTCTTATTTTTAAGATATTCTGACGAAGATTGTTTTAATTGATCTGCTACATGAAAAATTAACTCAATATCTTTTCTTGTTAAATCTTTTATTGAAATTAAATCTTTTACTGAAAGTTTCATGGTATCACCACTGTGCAATTTTTTTTATTTATTACATCAGAAATATTTGATAAATTGCCTATAACTGCGATTTTTTTTGTTTTTGAAACAAAATCAATTGCTGACTCAACTTTAGGTTTCATGCTTCCGTCTCTAAAATGACCTAATTTAACATATTCTTTTAAATTGCGATAAGAAATTTCATTAAGTCTTCTTTCATTCTTCTGCTTAAAATTCAGGTATGCAGCATCAACATCTGTAAGAATGGCAAGTAAATCTGCTTTAACATCCTTTGCTAGCAAAGCTGCAGTTTTATCTTTATCAATTACTGCTTCAACGCCATAATATTTTTTTAATTTTCTTGCAACAGGAATACCGCCACCGCCACAACATATTACAACAAAATTTTTTTCTAATAAAAATTTAATTTGTGAAATCTCAATTATTTTAATTGGAGTTGGAGAGGGAACTACTTTTCTATAACCTTTTCCTGGAATAAATTTTATTTTATCATTTTTTGAAAAAAATGTTTTTATTGAAGAATAAGCAGGTCCAACTGGTTTTGACGGACTTTTGAATGCAGAGTCTGTTGAAAGAACCTCGACTTGAGTGATTAGAGTTACTGCTTTTTTTAATGATTTTCTTTTTGAAAACTCATTATTAAGTGCCTGTTGCAACATATAACCAATCTGACCCTGTGATTCTGCTCCACAAACATCTAAAGGAAGTTTTACTTTTGATTTTTTTTGATGCTGTAAAATTACTCCTACTTGCGGTCCATTTCCATGTGTTAGTATTACTTCATGTTTTTTTGCAATCTCTGCAATTAAAGATGCTGTTTTTTGTATAGCTACATACTGATTTTCAAATCTTGCTTTTGTTGTTGGAGGGAGTAAAGCATTTCCTCCTAATGCAATTACTATCCTCATCTTAAGGATTCCTCCAAAATCTGAAGTCCAAGATAAATTTCTTTTTCAGAAATAATAAGTGGTGGTGCAATTCTAATTGTCTTTTCTCCACAAGGCAATAATGCTAGACCTTTTTTAAGTGCTTTTTGAATTACTTGATCGCGAATTTTCGAAGTTGTAAATTCAATTGCCTGCATTAAACCAATTCCTCTTGAGTCTGTAACAATTGAATGACGTTTCTGCATACTGAATAAGAGATCGGATATTATTCTGCCCTTTAGTTTTGCTTGTTTAACTAAGTTTTCTCTTTTGATTATTTCAATTATTTTTAAAGCAATAGCCATATCAATTCTACTGCCTCCGCCCCAAGTACTTGAAACTGCTCCAATTTCTTTTGTAGCATATTTTGAGTTTGAAATTGTTGCACCTACTTGAAGAGATTTTGCAACTGAAATAATATCTGGAGTAACTCCAAAATGTTCAAAAGACCACCATTTTCCAGTTCTGCCCATTCCAGACTGAACTTCATCAAAAATCAGAGCAAAATCATTTTTATTTGCAACTGATGCTAATTTTCTTATAAACTTTTTAGAAGCAGGCCTATAACCCCCTTCTCCCTGAATACCTTCCACAATTACAAATGCAGGCTTTCCTGTTTCAGAAACAACATCGTCAATTAAATTAATCTCTTCATCATCATCTTCTCTACAAAAAGGAATTACTAAATGAGTTAGAGATGGATAATTTTTTTTATGAACTGCCTTGCTATTTGTATACGTTAATGCTCCAAGTGTTCTTCCATGAAATGCTTTTTCACAAGCAATACCATACTTAGGTCCATTTCTTCTATAAGCAAATTTAATTGCATTTTCAACTGCTTCAGCCCCTGTATTTGAAAGAAAAACTTTTCTAAAAGAGGAAGGTGTGATAGATAATAGTGCAGACAATAATTTTGCATGTTCTTTAGTATAAAAATCCTGTCCTGCAATTTTATGTGCTCCGTTTCTTGAAAAATCAGCAATGACTTCTAAAATTTCAGGATGTCTATATCCTAAAGGCGTTGCGCAAACATTTGAATTAAAATCCAGAAACCAGTTATTATCTGCATCTTTCAGATAAACTCCCTGCCCATCTTTAATTGCTAAAGGATATGCATAGGTACTAGGTACTGCAAATTTATTAATTTCTGAAACAATCTTTTTAGTTTTTGGTCCTGGAAAAGGAAATTTTACAACTGGCTTTATGATTTTCATATAATATACTTGAGTAAACAAATAAATAAAAGATTAAGTAACTACTTTTAAGTGCATTGCGTTGAAAATAAAAGAAAAAGATTTTATTTTATAAAAGTTAATCTTACATATGAATCTTGAACGAGATGCAGAGTTTTTTCTTGATAAAAAACTAAATCACAGCAGAAGTATTTTTTCTCCAAGTTTTATTAAAATCCATTCAAAGTGTGTTAAAGAGATGGCTCTTAAACTAGCTTTTCTAAGAGTTCTTGTCAATCATAAGGTAATTAAAGTTGCATCCTGGCTTCATGATATTGGGCGTGTGGAAAATGATGAAAATCATAAGATAATTGGTGTGGATATTGCTGAAGAGTGGTTTAAGAGTATAAATTTCAAAAAAAAGAGATTTATAAAAAAAGTAAATGATTGCATTCTATATCATGGAAGAGAGGATATCCCAAAAACAAAAGAAGGAAAAATAATCAGAATTGCAGATAAGCTTTCTTTTATTCATCCACAAATGCTTGAGTATGCACAACAAAAAAATGGAATTTCAGAAGTAAAAGAATATATTAAAACTGCGCAGGATATTGACAGGCTATCTTTAAGAGCAAAAATTCTCAGATGGGTTTATATAAAACGCGCAAAAACTAAATATCATACAAATGACACTTAGAAAAACTTCAAAAAACTTATTGAAAATTCTTTTGATGAGTATCCCTTTTTTATTAGCTATTATTGCTTTATCTCTTACACTTGGACAGGAGATTATAAAGGATTTAACCCCCAGCTTAACTTCTTTTTTAGTTCTTAACTTTTTAGCATACTTATTTTTCTTAACAATACCAATTGAAACAATTTTTATTTTTTATCTTTTTTTAGGTTACAATGCTCTTCTTCTTTTTTGTATTTCAGTTTTTATTGCTTTATTTTCTCAGGTAATTGATTATTCAATAGGATATTTAATAAGCACAAAATCAAAGTCTTTCTGTATTGTTCTTGAAAATAAAAAAATTAAAAAATACACTAACAAAATACACAAATATGGAAAATGGATTATTTTTTTATTTAATCTTTTCCCAATATCTTCTCCAATTATGCTATTTGTAGCAGGATTAATTAGATTTGATTTTAAAAAAGCAATTTCTTACTCTTTTTTTGGGCTTTTGCTTAAATATTCTGCAATTATCACTTTTTTTTATTTTATAAAAGCTTTTTAAGTTTGTAGATTTATTTTAAAGTATGAAAAGATTACTTGCTCAGGGTGCAGAAGCAAAGATTTATTTGGAGAATTCAAAAATAATCAAAAACAGGATTAAAAAAAACTATCGCATTTCTGAAATTGATAAAGAACTTAGAAAATTAAGAACAAGAGCAGAAGCAAGACTGCTTGAACGGGCAAATCGCAATAAAGTTAATGTTCCAAAAGTTTTGGAAATAGATGAAGAAAAAAATGTTCTTGAACTTGAATTTATTGATGGTGAAAAAATTCGAGATTATCTGGACAATAACAGAGACAGCAAAATATTTTCAAAAATTGGTGAACAAATTAAAAGACTGCATCAGGCAAATATTACGCACGGAGATTTAACAACTTCAAATATGATTTTTAAAGGTAATAAGGTTTTTTTAATTGACTTTGGTTTAGGAAACTACTCTGAAAAAGATGAAGATAAAGCAGTAGATTTGCATGTTCTAAAAGAATGCTTAACAAGCAAACATTATTCTATTTCAGAGCAATGTTGGAGAGAATTTCTGAAAACCTATAAAGAAAAAAGTATACTTAAGAGATTGAAAATTGTTGAAAGAAGAGGCAAATACAGACATTAAAAATTTTTTAAGAAGCAGGTTCATCATATTTTGTCAAAGAAATTTCACCTTCTGCATCTACAAAAATAAATTTTGAACCATCTTTATTAAATATATAATATTCTGGCAGAATTTCATCAATTTGCTTAATCTCATTTTTTAGAATAATTAAACACTGGTTATTCATTTTTTCCTGCCAAATTTTTGGAAAACCATTTATTAAATCTAATCGCTCTGGAAAGTAAATGATAAAAACCTCATCTGAAAATTCCTGCAGAGCCAAATCAAGCAAATATGCCCTTTTCTTATCTTCAAGTTCAGAAGGCTCTTCGCAAACATCATAAATAGATTCTGAAGTTATAACTTTTGCTTTATTGTTGAGTATAAAATTTCGCATCTGTAATGATTGTTCTGGACTTAAAAGCCTCATAAGCTTTTTTAATACTTTTCTAATTTATAAGTTTATTGCTAACGAGAATAATTTAAAAGAAAACCATTCTTTTTTAACCAAAGGCGATGTGTTTTATACTCAGGACATAATCTCTCAACTTCTTTCCAAAACTGCTTTGAATGATTAAAATATTTTAAATGAGCTAATTCATGACATACAACATAATTAAAAACAGGTGTTGGAGCAATTGAAAGTTTTAAGTTAAGATTAATCCTGCCTTTACTTGAACAAGAACCCCATCTGGTTTTTTGATTTCTAATTGAAATCTTTGGAGGATTAGTCATCTTTTTTTTAATTAGATTTTCTGCAATTTTCTTAGTAGTGTTTTTGTAAAAATTGTTAAGCAATAAATTAAGCTCCTTTTTGGTTTTCTTATTCACATAAAAGATTGCTTTATTAAAACTAAGATCTAATTTAGGTTTTTCAGATGTTTCAACAATTTCAACAGGATAATTTTTACCAAGAAAAGTAATCTGTTTTGAAATATCTTGATTAAATGAAACTTTTTTAAATTGCTGAAAGTACTGAAGTTTTTTTTCAATCCAATCAAAGTTCTTATTTACAAAAAATCTGATTTTTAAATCAGAAGTGTAAACTGGCGCAGTTACTTTAACATCTCCTGGAGGAGTTATTCTAATAGATATATTTCTTGCTCGTTTAGATTTCTTAATTGTATATTCAAACATTTTATACAACTCTTACTAAAGAGCAGTTTGTTGAAACCTCTATAAAATGATTTGCTTTTAACTCAATAAAATCCTTGCACTGATTTTCTTTTTTATTGTCAATTGTTATGTCTCTTGGAAAATGGACAACATCACAAACATATTTATTTATTGGCCAATCTTTTGAAGAATCTGAAAGACAAGGACCTTTTGAAAGATCTTCTTTATTTTCTAATTTTTTATTGCATAATTCAATGCATTCATGAATTATTTCATATTCTGTTGTGTTAAATTTAACAAAACGATTGTCTTGTAGCATAAAAAGAAAATTTTCTTTAGTTGTTTGATTAGATGAATTAAAAAAAATTGTTGTACCTTTTTCTGGATTTTTAATACATCCTGCAAAAAGCATGGTTGCAATCAGCAAAAAAACAATCAACTTTTTCATATAAACTAAAAAGGAATCAAATAATAAAATACTTGCTCTGTTTAAAGTGCAAAAAGAAACCTTTATAAACTACTTAAATTAATGAGTGATAGGCTAATTTGGCTTAGGCGGAATTAGACCGGCAAGCAAATGCTGAACTGGTTCTGATTTTTAGTCAAATTAGTGCATTGGTGCAAAAACCAAATAATGAGTTAAGATGGGAAGAATACATGCTCGGACAAAAGGAAAATCTGGAAGTAAAAAACCAATATCTAAAACAGTTCCATCCTGGAGCACTAGAAAATCAGAAGAAATTGAAAAGCTTGTAATTAAACTTGCAAAAGAAGGTAAAATGAGTGCTGAAATTGGTTTAATTCTCAGAGACAGTTATGGAATTCCTGATGTTAAAATCGCAACAAAAAAGAAAATTACTCAGATTCTTAATGAAAAAAAACTTTTAGGAGATGTTCCTGAAGATCTTCATTTTTTAATAAAAAGAGCTGTAAACATCAGAAAACACATGAGTATAAACAAAAAAGATATGGTTTCTAAAAGGGGATTACAGCTTACTGAATCAAAAATCAGAAGGCTTGAAAAATATTATAAAAGAATCGGCAAACTTCCAGCTAAGTGGAAGTATGATCCAGAAAAATCAAGATTATTAGTAGGTTAAGATGATACAAATTATAAAAAAAGTTAGTTTAAAAGCAAAAAAGGAGAAACTAAATGGCTAAAGCAGTACAAAAAGGAAAAGGTTCTGGAAAAAAGAAGAAACAATTAGGTTCCAGAATGCAAAAAGCTAAGAAAAAATGGTTTATAGTTAATGCTCCAGAAGCTTTTAATAAAAAAGAAATTGGAACAATACCTGCTAATGATTCAAATTCACTAATTGGAAGAACTCTTGAAGTTTCTTTTGGTGAATTAACTGGAAACAGAAAAGATGTTTTCAATAAAGTTAAGTTAAAAATTAATCAGGTTCGGGGAGAAACAGCTGAAACAATTGTTAAAAAGTTCTATGTTGCTGAATCTTATATTCAAACAATTCATCGAAAAAATAAAAAAAGGATTGTTTATGTTTTTGAAGTTAAGACAAAAGATGAACAAAAGCTCAGAATTAAATTATATCTTCTTGCAAAAGAGAGAATACACCGAAGTGTTTCTGCTTCATTAATTAAAAGAGCAGAATCTTTGGTTTCAAAAGAAGTTTCAAAAAAAGTTGCTGCAGATATATTAAGTGTTGAAGGTCCAAAAAAACTTTCTAATATGCTTAGAAATGAATTAAAAGAAATTTATCCAGTTAAACCAGTTATTTGGAAGATTTATAATTTAAGTGCTTAATTTTATTGATTATTTTGATAAGTATAAGTCTCAATACGCTCTAGTTTTTTAACACGTTTCAAATATTGTCCAATATTTTTTTGAGAGGGAATATGAAAAATTCCTTTTTCCTTTAAAAGATCTATTAAATAAGGTGTGTGAACTATTTTATGTGTTTTTAAATAATCATCAATAACTCTTGCAGCATTTGGTGGAACACCATAAAGAGATCTGTATTTACTATTTGGATTTTGCATAAAAAACAATAATCTGTAAAGAATAAAAGTGTTTCTACAGCCCTTTTATTGAGGATGTTGGTGAAAAAGCGCTGGCGGAAAAACTGAAGAT
>CAYTAB010000021.1:10075-11511 GCA_964435825.1 Candidatus Woesearchaeota archaeon | reverse complement strand
AATTAAACTTTATGAAAAAGAAAGTAAAATCAAATGCAAAAAATGTGGATTTGAGGGCAAAGCAAAAATTGTTGAAAGATTGCATGAAGCAGTAATTTATGAATGTCCAGTTTGTGGCGAAGACCTTCCAGATATTATTGAAGGTAATAAAATCATACTTAAAAATGTGGAGATTGAAGATTAGGAAATGAATGAGTTTTCAGATTCTAATAGATTGTTGATTGCATTATTTATGTATGGTGCAAAGTCTGCTGATACAAAATTTAATTGCCCACCCTGTGCACCACTTCATACAATGTCAGATAAGCTTGTTGTTTCTGAGCTTGAAGATTTTCTAAATGGAAAAATTGAATATTCGCAGCAAGTTGAAGATATGCTTGAAAGTTTGGAGATAAAGCAAGTTAGTGTTAGAGATTATATCTATAAAGTTCATTTAGCAAGTCATTTAAAAACTTTTAAAGAAAACAAGTTGTCTTTGAAAGATTTGGATTTTGCAATTAATCATGGAATTAATTTTTATTATATTATTTCAAATGTAGATAAAGAACATGTTGGAGGTTTAAATAAAATAACTTCAAAAACTGCATTGCTCCATATTTTTCCTTTTCAATATAAAGCTAAACTTGAAGGTAAGTTGGTTTCAACACATTTTAAACAGGTTCTTGAACTAATTGATATGTCGCAGGATATGAGATATTTTAATGCTTCAGAAAAATATTTTGATGAAGTAAACTCCTTAGCAAATTTTTAAAAGTGAATTTAAATACAAAAGTATAATGAAAATATATGCATTTGGAAATGAGTTTATAGAAAGTGATTCTTTAGCTAAAGAACTTGCTTCAAAGCTATTATTTAGAGGTTATGAGGTAGTATTTGCAGACAAACCTGATGTTCTTTTTGATGAAAGGAAAGCAGTAATCTTAGATGTTGCTGAAAACATATCTTCTCCAATTTTAATTGACAAGCCAGAGCAGATTAAGACGTCAAAAGTTTTATCTTTACATGATCTTGATTTAGCAAATTACATTAAACTGCTTTCTCTTTTACATAATTTTGAATTTAAGTTAATTGCCATACCTTATAAAGGAAATAAAGAAAAGATACTCAATAAAGTTATTTCTTTGTTAAGTGAAATCAATCAATAAAATGACACGCATTATTGGAATCTGCGGACCAAGTTGCTCAGGAAAAAGCTATGTATCTAAAAAACTTTTGAAATATTTTCCAGATTCAAACCGAATTAATGCAGACATGTATTTTAAGAAAGACAGCACTGAAGTATACAAAGGCATAAAAAATTATGATACACCTGAGTCAATTAATTTCAAGCTTTTGATAAAAGCAGTTAAAAAGTTAAAGCAAGGTAAACCTGCATTTATTATAGAAAAAATCCATTCAGAGCTTCCAAACAAAGAGCTTCAGCCAAAAGAATATCT
>CAYTAB010000021.1:4768-9975 GCA_964435825.1 Candidatus Woesearchaeota archaeon | reverse complement strand
TAAAAATTCTTTTATCTCTTCCCAGAATTTCTTTTTAAGTAGTATATTAAAAAAGAAATCATTAGTAATTTTTCGGTAAACTGGTTGAGCGTTATTTTTTTTAATTATATCTGGAATATTATCTCTTACAAGTTTGTTATATGTTTTCCACTTCATAAGCTCTAATTATAAAGGAGTTAAATATAAGCATTTATTTGATTTGCTCTATATCTAATGTTAAAAAATGTGTAGCACACGAAATACATGGATCATATGCGCGGATTAGTTTTTCAATATTCAATTGTATTTCTTCTTTTGGTTTATTTAATATGCCAGGTAACAATTTTTTTATGTCATATTCAATTTGCTTTAAATTCTGTGTTGTTGGAGTTGTTATATCACATTTTGTGCAGATTCCGTTTTTATCAAAAGAATACTGATGAAACAAAATACCTCGTGGAGCTTCAACACTGGACATTCCAAATGACTTGATTTCAGAAGGCAATTTCACTGGTTTTTCTTTTTTTATTTTTAAGTTTTTAAGAAGTTTAATTATTTTTTCCAGAAAAAATAAAATTTCTATTGCTTGTGCAAGGTTATTGTCAAAAGGATTGTTTGAAGGGAAATGCTTTTGATACTGTTTTGGAAGCAGCTCTTTTGATTGATTAAGTCTTGCAAGTGCTCCGACCATATATGGTTTTTCATTAAGTTTTGAATATTCTGCATAAGAATCTGGTTGAAAAAATTGTTTAAATTCTTCATGCAGTTTATGAATTTTCTTTTTTTCATCTCTGATTTGCCCATGTGTAAGTTGAATATTTTCTAATCCAAAATACTTGGTTTTTCTAGTGAATTTTGGAGATTTGAGTTTTTCAAATAATTTAATAGTTTCAATAACATCTGGTATTGCTTTTTTAAGTTCTTTAACTAATTCATTAATTTGCTTTTGCGTTGGTGTTGCTGAAAAACCTCCAATTATTGAAGAAAATGGATGTATATCTCTTCCACCAATAACTGATGTTGTATGACTAGCTATTTTTTTTAATCTTAATGCTCGCTCTAGCAAAGATTTATGTTTCTTCATTACCTGTAACATTGATTCAATTCCAAGATAATCTGGCAGAGCTAAAAAATAAAGATGCGCAACATGGCTCTGAATATGGCCTGAACACATAATAATTTCTCGAAGAATCTGTGTTTGTTTTGAAACTTTAATTCCTAAAGCAGATTCAATTGCCTGTATTGAACAAATTGTATGAGCTGGACTGCAAATTCCACATATTCTTGAAGTAACATAAGGCAGTTCTTTATAGTTTTTTCCAATTGTTAATCCTTCAAAATATCTAGATCCTTCAAAAATTTTTAACTCAACTTTTTTGATTTTTGATTTATCAATAAGAATATGCAGTTTTGCATGACCTTCTATTTTTGAAATATGTTCAAGATTAATTTCTTTTGACATTTTAATTCTTTTTTTGTTTTAAGTCCCAATTTTTTAAATAATTTGTTAATGCTGTAACAAACTGATTTTTCACAATCGGACACCCATATAATTCTTGATCAACTTTAATAAAGTTTTTAATTGGTTGCGCATCAATTGAATCTTTAAGCATTTTTTGATTATAAACATATTTTACTTTAGCTTTTTTTCCAAGCTTATTTGCCATAGCTGGAACTCCGCCAGTTGTTGCACATGCTCCAATTGCTAATACAAAATCTGATTTTTTTCTGATTGTTTTAAGTTTTCTTACCTCTCTTTTTGAGGAGATTGCTCCTTCAATAATTGCAATGTCAAAATGTGGTGCATCTCTGTTTTTCTCTTTTAATAAATGAAAATACTGAATATCGAATTTCTGCAAGAGTTTTAGAATATTATCAATAAACAATATTGTGAATTGACATCCCTGACAGCAAGTAAAAGAAAAAATTCCAAGCACAGGTTTAGCCATATTAAAAGATGCTTTGGATCTTATTTAAAATTTATTAAAAATAAAAAAAAGTGCATTTAGCACTGTGCTGTTGTATCTGTTCCTGTTGTTGAATAACCAAATCCTGGAGAAGGTGTACTTGTAGACAACTCTGTATTACATTCTTCTGGAGGATTATTAAATGCTGCACAGATTGTTGCTAAATATGCTGCAGAATTCCTTGCACTATTTACTTTTTCTCCATTAATTACAAGAGTTGGACTTCCACTAATTCCATATTTTTCATTTTCAGTTTTGTCAGTATCAAATGCTGGGAACCTCTGTGTTTTATCTGCTAAATGCTCTTCAACATTAAATTCTTTTGTTGCAGTTTCTATGCAAGTATTTAACTGTTCAGTATCAATTCCTGCTTCATCTAAACAGCTTTCTGAATTTCCATCTTTAAGGAAACATTTTAGATAGTCAAAGTATAAATTGTTTTGTTCTTTTTGTATACAATACTGTCTAATTTCTTCTCTAACTTCTTTTTCTCCATGCATTGCATAGTAAACAAATCTTATTTTAAAATCAATAGCATCGCCCAGAGTTTCAACTGCAGGAATGATTCCTTTTTCTGCCTGAGTTCCATATGGACAATGAGACATTACAAAAAGCTCAACAACTGGTTTATCTGATTTTGTTATTTCAGGAACTGGTTGTGCTTTTTCTTGTGTTGGTGTTTGGACTACTGGTTTTTGCTCTTCAAGAATAATACCTGTTGGAAATAAGATTTTCCCATCTTTAGTCATATATGATACTACATCCTGCGAACCTGCATCAGATGAGATTTTAACCCCAAGTTTGTAAAGTCCGTTTGTTTCATCAACGCTTGTGATTGTCACATCTGCCTGTCCTGCAAGCAGAGTGTTTTCTATAAAATTCTCTGCAGTATTAGCAACACTATCTCCACTAACTGAATTGCTAAATACATTTCCACTAAAGAACACGAGATATATGTTTGCAAGTATGCTAATAATTAACAATACAGATAAAAGATATCCAATAGAATTTATACTCATTGTTCTTTTTTTAGGTGCAGGACTTTTTGATTCAGATTTATTTTCTGTTTTTTTTTCAGTTTCTTTTTCACTCATTTAAAGCACCTCTTAAATATGACTTCATATACTTACTCCTTTAAAATATTTTTGAGTGTAAAAACACTTATAACTTCTTAGTGTTAAAGTCAAGTATGTTTAAAATAAATAATGTTGAAATAACCTGGCTTGGACATGCAGGTTTTATGCTTGAATATGCAGGATTTGTTATATATATTGACCCATATGTTTTAGCTGATCGAGATTTTGAAAAAGCAGATTTTATTATTATTACACATGAGCATTATGATCATTGCAATGTTGATATTATTAATAAACTTAGTGATGATAAAACAAAGATTATTGCTCCTCCAGCATGTATCAGCAAACTTGAACGAGATATTAACATTATTCTTTCAAATCAAAAAAAAGTTCTTGAAGGTTTTGAAATTAAGTCAGTTCCTGCTTATAATATAGAAAAATCATTTCATCCAAAAAATTCAGGTAATGGTTATATACTTACTTTGGGTGAAACAAAAATATATCATGCAGGAGATACAGATTTTATTCCAGAAATGATAGATTTAGCTAGTGAACAAATTGATATTGCTTTGCTTCCTGTTGGCGGCACATACACTATGGATATAAAGCAAGCAGTAAAAGCTGTTGAAGCAATTAAACCAAAAGCTGTTTTCCCAATGCATTATGGTACAATTGCAAATACCTCTGCAGATATTGAAAAATTCAAGCAATTACTGACAAATAGAGGTATTAATGTTAATGTTTATAGTGAATAATGGGATTAATTGAAGAACTAAGAAAAATAAATATAATTGAAGAAAATCGCAAGTATAATCTATCTTCTGGTGGGGTTTCCTCTTTTTATGTTAATCTTAAAAAAGCATTAGGTCAGCCAGATATACGAAAACTTATTTCTGAAAGTATCTGGGATTTAGTGAAAAATGATGAAATTACTTGCGTTGCTGCTTCTCGTTTTGGCGGACTTCCAATTGCAACAACTCTCTCAGATATGTATTTTCTAAAATTAACAGGCATTAGAGCTAATCCAAAAAAACATGGTTTAGAAAACAAATTTGAATATTATCTTCCATCAGAAAAAGACAGAGTTCTTATTGTTGATGATGTTGTAACTACTGGAAAGAGCATTCATATTGCAATAAAAGATGTTACTGCTTTGGGAGTTGAATTTACTAAGGCAGTTGCTGTAGTAAATCGCAGTAATAAAGTAAATGTGCCTTGTGATTATTTAATTGATGTTAGAGCATTATTATGAAACTAATTGTTTTAGCTAAAAAGAACATTGCTAGTAAAAATATTTGCAATCTTTTGTTAAAAAATTATCCAAATCTTCAAAATAACATATTTGAAATTAATGCAGATGTTCTTGAATTAGATAAATTTGAATCTGAATTTTCCAAATTAAATCCTGAATTAATTATTGTTGCAAGCAGTCATAAATCAGAATCTGGAACACCAATGTTAAGTGCTCATTTTACTGGAAACTGGACATTAAATGATTTAGGTGGTGAAAAAGAAAAACTCTCAATTGCTCCAGCACTATATTTGAGAGAAGCAGTGCTTAAACTTTATGAACAGCAACAAAAATTAAATTTAAGTGAGTACTTAGTTGGTATGGAAGTTACACATCATAGCCCGACATTTAATTTTCCAGTTATTTTTATTGAAGTGGGCAGTACTGAAGAAAACTGGCAGGATAAAACAGCTTGTTTAGGTGCTGCTGAAACAATAAATCATATAATGATTAATAAACCAGAAAAAACAGACATTGCAATTGGCATTGGCGGAGGCCATTATGCACAAACATTTAATAGGAAGATTTTCCAGAAAAAGAAAATTGCTTTTGGTCATATTATTCCAAAATATCAAATTGAAAAAGTTAAAGAAAAACTGATTTTAGAAGCTTTTAAAAAAACAATTCCTAAACCAGATTTTGCAGTTATTGATTGGAAAGGTTGTGGAAAGAGCAAATACAGAGAGCAGATTATAAATGTGTTAAACAAAAATAATATTAGATGGATTAAAGATAAAGAACTTTGAATTAATTGTTAATTAAATTAAAAATAGCAATCATTCTTTTACAAATCTTTTGTAATCAACAGACCTGTCTGTTCTCAAAACAGTTCCATCTGGAGCAAGAATAGATAATTCAATTGCAGATTCTTCTGTAGTGAAATTTCTATCAAAA
>CAYTAB010000021.1:0-4668 GCA_964435825.1 Candidatus Woesearchaeota archaeon | reverse complement strand
AGTAACGTTTGTAGCATAAGATTCTCCAATAACTTGTTCAACAGTAAACTTTTCTTCTACTACAAGTTCAGATAATTTTCTTGAGCGAGCTTCTAAATCTGCAATTTCTTCTTTACTCTCTTGCATCTCTTGCATAATTTTTGAATTTAAGCTAGTCATAACATTAAAAATATGTTTTGAATTATAAAACTTTATCTAAACTCTAGAATATACTTTTTATTGCTGTTTTGATATATTAATTTAATAATCTTGCGTCTATAAACTTAAATTGCACATAACTCAATTACTTAATTATATAAATTAATCTATTTATTGAATAACCCCAAAACCAATCAAGTGCCATCTGTTTCCAATTCGTCTTGAAAGTGCAACTTTTGTTCCTTCATGTGCGCAGATTGGTCTTTTAAGAATTAGTTTTGCTTGTTTTGCAACAGATTTAACAATACCAACTGTTGTTGATGTACCAATAGATATCATTAAAGGTTCACTTGCTTTTAGATTATCTATTTTAATATTATCTTTTACACCAATTACTTTGTCAAATAACTCAACTTTTAACATTAGAATTTCTCTTACTGGAGGTAATTTTCCTTTTAATCCAACAACATTTCCAACTAAAGAATCTCCTTTTGTTTGAGATGGGTCAAGAGTTGTTGATAGTGCAACTGAACCACCTGGACCTTTTTCTTTTACAAATGATGAGCCAATAACTATGCTCTCAATTTTAGTATGCAAAGGCTTCCATTCTTCATGATTTTTATATTCAACTTTTATGCCTGGTAAAATCTCTATTTCATCTCCAATTTTAAAAACTCCAGAAGTTATTGCTCCACCAATAACACCTCCAACTAATTTGTCTATTTCTGTTCCAGGTTTATTAATATCAAAGCTTCTTGCTATAAGCATTTCTGGGTTTTTTTTAGGATTTCTTTTAGGAGTTGGCATATATTCTTCAATTGCTTCTATTAAAAAATCAATATTGACTTTTTTTTGAGCAGATATAGGTATGATTGGAATTTCTTTTCCAAAAGATTCTTTGATGAATTTTTTAATTTCTTTATAATTTTCTAATGCTTGTTTTTTGCTAACTAAATCAATTTTGTTTTGAACAACTATAATGTTCTGGATTCCCAAGATTTTTAATGCAGCAAGATGCTCTTGTGTTTGCGGTTGTGGGCAAGGTTCATTTGCTGAAACAAGAAGAAGTGCAGCATCAACAATTGCTGCTCCAGAAATCATAACTGCCATTAGTGTTTCATGTCCTGGTGCATCAATTAAAGAAACTCTCCTAACTAATTCCTTTCCTTTTTTTGAGTCAACAGTATATCCTTTTGCAGATTTATATATGTCAATATCAGCATACCCTAGCTTGATAGTAATTCCTCTTTTAAGTTCCTCAGAATGAGTGTCTACCCATTTTCCAGATAAAGCAGCTGTTAAAGTAGTTTTACCATGGTCTACGTGACCTACTAAACCAATGTTCATTTCTGGTAAAACCTTCTTAGCCATAATTTTATGAAATTGATGCTAATACTTTAAAAGATTTTGGATATGAGCTTTATTTATTCATCAATATACTTTTTAGGTCTATTGCAAATTGAAAGTATTTTTCTCTTTGTCTTTCATGAAGTGATGCTGTTCCGCGATTAGCTAGATTATAAGTTAATATTGGCATGTTTGCACTTTCATATATCTCAATTTCGTGATGTGAATATTTCTCAATATATTCTTCTATGCTAATATTTTTAAAATCAATAACAATTTTTTCTTGACCACAATCATCCCATAAATATGTTCTATGTCCTACATCATCAAATATTTTATCTGCTAGTTCTGTTATTTCCTCTAAATCTAATTCTAGTCTTGTTTTTGCTTCAAAATGCTTTAGAGCAACCTCCATCATTTTAATGTGTAGTCGTTCAACATCCATATAATCTGTTACTTGAGGAACTGAATGAGGCCCAAATGGAGGAAATTCTTTTTCAAATTGTTTCTTAAGTATATTAACCATTTTATATCAAAATTTTCCAATTCTCTTTGTAGTAAGTGTACCTTTCATCAAAAACATGTTTTGGCGTAAGCGCTTGTATTTTTTCTCAGAAATAAAGCTCCGAAGCTCCACTTCTATCATAAAACTAACTAAAAATCTAGAATATAAAAGAATAATTATAGTAGAGCAGATAGATCATCTACTTTTGTTCTTTCACGAAGGTCCCCCCAAAGTTTAGATATTTCCTCTTCTGTTTTTCCTTCTTTTATTTGTTCGTGCTCCCAAAGCATCATTGCTAAAAATTCAGGTCTTGTTCTTGATTGACCAGTCATTATTGCATATATTGTTCTATTGAATAGCATATCCATATCTTCTTTTAGTATCTTTACTGTTGGATAATATGTTTGTTCATTAAGAGTAAATGTTTTTTCTTCTTTATTTTGAACAACATTTGAGCAAAAAACAAGATTCTCTTCTTCATCAATAACAGGATAATAATGAACATCAGCTGATTCTGCGTAAATTCTCCCAAAAAACATCTTTTTCATTTTTCTCTGGTCAAGATTATCTGGAACTTCAGCAAGTTTGTAATTTAGAAACTCACTTACAAATGATTCATATCCAACACCAACACCTGTGCTTGATTGTTGTATAGTGCCATCCCATCCATATTCTCTAAGAAAATTTCTCCATGTTGTTGATTTAGACAGAGTTATCTCTTTTTCATCAGCAAACTTCAGAGCAATTGCAGCTAAATGTGGCCATGAACCAGAATAACTTGAAACAAAACTCAGTGGAAGCTTACCATATAAATGTTCATCATTCTTTGGAGTTGTGTTAATTTGAGAAAGTCGAAGACCTCCATTAACATCATCACCATAAAGACTTGTTAATTGCCCTTTGCTTCGCCATGTGTATTGTGGTCCAGATTGTAATTCAATTGAATATTTTTCTAATGCATAAGATCCAATTAATCTGTCAAGCACAGCTAGATTCTCAAGACCAAAACTTTCTGGAGTTCTTTTATCTTCTGAAAGAAGCGGTAAAAGAATATCTGTAAGTTCTCCAGATGCTACAAAAAACTCTTCATCTGAGTCAAATTTAGATAAATCTATTTTTTCTAGCTGGGATTTTCTTGATTGATCAATATTTGGATCTTTCAAAATTATTTCTTTTTTAAGTAGAAGGTAATCTTCAAACATTTTTGATAGCGGAATTGCTAATCTAAGCCTATCCCAGTGTTCATCAATCTCATCCTTAAGTCCGGTTTTCTCAAGAATTTTATATCCAATATCTGTTACAGCATGTTGAGTCAGCATATTTACATCTAAGAAAACAAATATAAAAGAATTTGTATAAAAGAAACATTATAAAATTATTTGATTGACTTCTTTTCTTTCTTTTTTGGCTTAAAGTCTTTGCCTTGGCATTTTCTGCAAATTAATTTTCCAGAGCGGATTTTAGATATATCTGCTTTCATAACTGTTTTGCATTTTCTGCAAATCCATTTCCGGTGAAATAATCTTGCTTCAGCTTCAGCTATTTTTGTTGCCATTTTATTTTACCTGCTTCATTACTTTTTGTCCGAGAATATCCCAATAGATAATTGTATCTCCTTCATTTACCTGTCCTTTTAATTCCTCAGGGATTTCAAGATTAAAAGTTTCATAACTTTCAGAATCCATTACTTGTGCAGTATCCCCAGATATTGAAAGAACCTGAGCATCATTTTTATCTATAATTGGAACCTGAACCTTATCATGACCCGATATTACAATCTGTTTTTTTGATTTACCAATTAAACTTATTGCTTCTACTCTATATTTTGCATGTCCGTGCTTTCCTGGAGCAGACCTTTGCATGCTTTTAATAACACAAGCCACTCCATCAATGACTATATATCTTCCTTCTTTAAGTTTTGAAATTTCTTCATTAATGACTCCTGCCATAGTTTCACCAGATTAGTTAATTGTATTTACTTTATTTTAAAAGGTTTCCTATTTAATCAATAGAGTAATTAATTTTAGTAAGAGGTTTTAGAGTCGGCATATATTGTCTTGTTGTTCCTGAATTATCAGCTTGATATTCTTTTTTGTGAGTTGAAAGCGGAGTTGGATATTCAGGTGTTTGTGATAAATGAATTGTTTCATGTCCAAAGACCTTGTATCTAAATCCAGGTCCTTCTCTAAAAAGCTCAGGTTTTATTGTGATAACTTCGCTTGATAAGGGTGTTACAAATGCTTGAATTGAAGAATTTTTATTTAAATCATATTCTGACTCTTGAATGTTTGAATAAGGATTTATAATATATGAAAGATTAATTGAAGCATTATTCTGATTTATAAAACCTGGTTGAATATAATCATGTTGAGTATTCTTGATAATTAGTTCTTCTTCAAGAAGTGATTCTATTGATTTTAGGGCTTTCATTTGTTTAATGCAAGTTTAATATCTTCTGACCTGACTGTTTTTCTACCTGCGTGGCCTGCGAACATAACTGCTTTTTTTGCTATTTCAATTGCTTTTTTTTCAAGTTCCTCTTTTAGTGCTTTTTTTCCAGAGTCAGATACTCGATTTGCACCTGCTTTCTTAATAAGCTTTTCCATAGAAGAAAGAGAAATTGCCATGAATTTAGTAAAAGAAGGTTATTTTTAAGAGTTTTGTTGATTAAATGTTTA
>CAYTAB010000020.1:0-11581 GCA_964435825.1 Candidatus Woesearchaeota archaeon | reverse complement strand
TCATTGAAGCCCCATAAAATTTTTTTGTTTTATATGTGTTTTTTAAAGTTAACTTACCTTCATCATGAAGTATCTTAGGATTATTAATTTCACATGTTTTAAAACCTGCTTTATTTATTCGTATTTGAATATCCCAATCTTCTCCAAAATTAAGATTCTCATCATATAATCCTATTTTTTTAAATACAGCTCTTTTAACAAATCTAGCAGCGCTAATTGTTTTATTTCCAGAATAAAGAGAGCGTTCAAAAGACCTTACTTTTGACCAAAACCCTTTTCCAATGGATTTTTCATCAATGCAAAGAGCATCACAGTTATTTATTTTTTTAATACACTCTTTGATAAGGTTTTTTGGAAGATACATATCAGAGTCTATATTAAATAAGAATTTTCCTTTTGCATTTTTAATCCCCAGGTTTCTTGCTTCAGTTCTAGATGTTTTTTTTAAGATTAATTTTACATTTAAATCTTTGCATATTTTTATTGTTTTGTCTTTGCTTAAATTATCTACAACAATAATCTCAATATTTTTATATGTCTGGTTCTGAGCAGTTTTGATACACTTCTCTATTGTTTGCTCATTGTTATATGTTGGAATTATTACTGAAACTTTAGCTTTTGAGAGCATTTCTTAACCCCCTAACTGCAATTACAGTCGCAGTTGTTATAAATAAACTTGTCATTGTTATAAACATTGCATGTGTTATTGAAGCTAGACTTGTATTTAATATGTTAATAAGAATAATCTCAACAATTAAAAATGAAGGTAAAATAATTGTTCCAAAATTCTCATCTTTTGAAATTGTATAGTGGATGATTAAAAATACAATTGAAAACAAACTCATTGCAAATGAAAATTCAAAGAGATATTTAGCCATTCCAAGATAACTTTCTCCAAAAAATAATCCTACAATCTGTTCTGGAGCAACAAAAAACGCGACTAATACAAGTATTATTCCTGCAGATATGATTGAAAATGCTTTTAGTGCTAAAATTCTTTTTTCATGCAAATCTAATTCAGATAATTTTGGGAACATTGCTTTAACAACTGCAAATGACCCAAAAAAAACTGACTTACCTAACAAAGATAGAGCCATATATAGTCCTGCATCAGTTGGTGCAAGAAAATGTTTTGCAAGAAAAATATCAATGGAATATATTGCAGTTATTGCTGCTAAAACAATAAACATATTTTTTGATTTAGTTATCACAATCTTGCTATCAAATTTTTTTGTTTTATATAAAAACAACTGCCTAATTGGTATAAATGAGAGAATAACTGTCAAAAGGCCTGAGAATATAATTGCAATAAGAACTCCATTAACTTTAAATCCAATATATAAAACAACGACTGCCAATAAAAACTTAAAAAATGCTTCAATAACTATGCTTAGACTATAACTATTAAACTTAAGAAACGCTTGCATAAAACCTCTGTTTATAAGCAAAGGTGCAACATTTACTAAATATATTAAAAGCAAAATTACTGGAAGTATAGAATTAAGCTTTAAAAATCCAGCAATAATCGGAGATAAAATTGCTAAACTAATTAGAATCACCAAATACCCAAACATTACTTTTTTCAGAATATCCACAAAAAAACCTTTCATCTCACTAAATCTTTTCTCACTTTTTAGTTTAGAAGCAAATTTAACAACAAAGGTATTGATTATCTCTCCAATAATTGAAAATAAGTAAAGCACTGAAATAATTGCGCCAAATTCACCATATAAGCTCGGGCCTAATTTTCTAGCAACAACAATTTGAAATGCATAATTAAATAAATTAAAAAGTAACAAACCAATAAGAAGAGCAATGCTTGCTCCAAGAATTTCTTTGTAAAACTCTCGAAATTTATTTAGCAATTTTTTCAATCTCCTTTAAAACTGTTCTGCAGTAATCATCCCAGGTGAATTTTTTAGACCAGGCTATGGCTTTTTTCCCAAAGCTTTCTCTTAATTTTTTATTTTCAATTAATTCTTTAACTTTGATTTTCATTTCTTCATAATCTTTTACTAAAAAACCAGTTTCATTATTTTTTATTGCATCTTTCAATCCTTCAACATCAAATGCAACAACTGGAGTTCCGCAACGATTTGCTTCAATTGATGTGATACCCCAGCCTTCTTTTTTTGAAGGCATAACAAAAACCCATGCTCTTTGGAAATTTTTAATTTTCTCAGTATCATTTACAAATCCAGTGAATAATACCTTTTTTTCTAAACCCTCTTTTTTAACTTTTTTCTTAAGTTCGTTAAGAGCATCTCCCTGACCAACAATTACAGCATTTACATTAAGATCTTTGCTTAGTTTTATCAATATGTCTATGTTTTTATATTTCTTAACTCTCCCAATATATGCAATTAGAGGACTTGAACTTTTTTTACCAACCTTCAACTCATCTGAAATTCCATTATATCCAATTACTACTCTCTTAAAACCCATTTTTTTAACTTCATTCTTGGTGCTTGGTGATACTGCAATAACTGGAACTTTTTTGTATAGTTTGGGCATAATCTTTTTTTCCAAAAACCATCCAATTAGTGAAATCGGGAATCTCATTTCCTTAAACCAGATTTTGTCAACAATATGATGAATAATTAATAATTTTCTTTTTCGTGAATAAAGTGTACTAAACCAAGGAATTGCATTATGTACATCTATAATGAAATCAATTTTTTTTCTAAGTGAAAATATATAAAAAATAAATGCCCAAAAATATACACTAAAACGATTCCCCTTTCTAATTATTTTTATGTTATTTTTTCTATACTTCAACGGAACGAGGTTATTACTTTTTTTGCTTTTTCTGCAAAAATAAGTAACTTTATGGCCTTTTTTAATTAAATATTTTGCAATAAAGTAAGAATTAAGTTCAGAACCTCCTGCTTCAGGATCATCCCAGCATTTCCAATTCAATATAAGGAATCTCATACTGTTTTTATAATAACTTAAATTTTAAATACTTTTTACTTTTCAAACAAATGATAGATTTTTCCACTAGCATTTGAAATAAATTTATTTTTAATTTTTGAAACAGGACTATAAATTAATCTAAGTCTTATTAAAGAAAGAGTCATTTGGATAACTGCTTTTTTATAATTAATATGTGATTGAGTATCACTTTCTTTCCAATTAACTGCAATTTCCCGGATTCTTGCTCTGCTTTTTCTTAAAGCATAGAGTAGGTTGATATCAAATGCCCAATCTGTAATTTGCAGTTGATTTAATATTCTCTTTAAAGTTCTTCTTTTCAAAAGTTTTGCTCCACACTGAGTATCCTTATATGGCAAAAAAAACAAAGATCTAGCTAACATATTCAGGCCTCTGCTAAGAATTTTTCTTTTTATAGTTAAACCTTTTTTTTCAGCTCCCTTAACCCATCTTGAACCAATGAGGGCATCAAAACCTTTTCTGTAAGAATATAATTTATAAAATTCTTCTGCAGGTGTAGATCCATCTGCATCAGTAAATCCAATCCAATTTCCTTCAAGACGTTTAAATGCTTCAATAATTCCTCCACCTTTACCTTTTCTTTCTTTAAAATTAATTGATTTAACTTCTCGATATTCTCTAGAAATTTTTTTAGCAATCTCAGGAGTTTTGTCTTTGCACCCATCTGTTGCAATCATTATTTCAAATTTAACTTTTTTATTTCTGAAAAAATCAATGTAAGATTTTACTGTTCTATCTAGATTTTTTTCTTCATTATATGCTGGAATAATTATTGAAAGTTCCATCCTATACAAGCCAGATTAAAAAACAGAATATAAGTTCTAAGAGCATAAGTAAATATACAATTGTTTTTTCTTTAAATTCTCCACCAATCATCCATATATGTGGAATAGAATATATCTTATTATATCTTGATTTAATATTTCCATTTGGAAGAACATAACCAATTGTATCTTTTTTTAATTTCCCTCTTAATTTTAACGCAAATTCAATAAAAAAAGGTATTGATGCAATTAATGCAGCTTTTTCCAAATTCCCTAAAATAGCAATAATTGCTAAGATTGCACCAAGTAGATATGTTAGAGAATCTCCTGCATGTATTTTTGCAGGTGTTTTGTGAAAATGCCATGCAGCAAGTAATGCCCCAAAAGTTGAAAATGCAAACACTGCTGCAATATATCTTCCATGAACAGCAGCATATAAACCTAGCATTCCAGAGTAAATAATACCCATTCCTGTTGCAGTGCCATTTAAACCTTCAAGAAGATTAACCATGTTTGCAGCACCAAAAATAGCAATTGGAACCAAAACCAAAGGATAAAAAATTCCAAAATTAACAACCCCTATAAAAGGAATATTGATTGTTGAAACTCCTGCAGCAATAACCATTAATGGAATAACTGCAGGTAAGACAAGCAAAGGTTTAAGCCATTGTTTTAATCTAAATCCATTTTCATTTTCTTTATAATCTGCTTTGTCTTTAATAGTCATTAAATCATCAATAAAACCGCTTGCAGTAATTATTGTTAAAGTTAATAACCCAGCAAGTAAAGGTATTGTAACTCCAGAACTTTTTAAGATAAATGTTTGAATAAAAATGATTGCTGAAATTGAACTAAAAATACCTATAAAAACAGGTACTCCCAAACCTCGCGCAACAAGAGGCTTATTTTTTTTATGAGCATCTGGAGCAGTAAGATTTATTTTTTTGAAAAAAGATATTGCTTTTGGTGTGACTAAGAAGGTTATAATAAATGCTAATAATCCACTAAGCAATAAGGTTTCTGCCATAACCCCCTTTAAAAAAATCTATTTAAAAAGCTTTTGTATCCTCAAAATATCACTAGTTATTTATTAGTTAGTTATTAAAGTTACAAAATTAACCATAATGACTTGATTGAAGATAGATATTATCTTCTTCAACCCATTCAGGGTAGTTTACTTCCCAAATACGAATTGGACCAATAATTCTTCCATTATATAATGCAAGAGGAGTTCCGTCATTATAAACTTCTTTAAATGCATCGATTTTTTGGTTTTTCATGTAAAGTTCTGCAAATAATCCTCCATCAACTTTTGGTGAAAGATAAAATAATGCACTACGATTAAATAATTGTTGCATTCCTCTCTGGTCAGTTTGTATATATGGTGCAAAAACAAAGCAACCATCAAACATATAATCTTCAAATTCTGTGCAATTACCTGCTTCACAGATACATCTTGCTTTATATCCTTTAGCTTGTTGGTCTTTAACTAAATAAGCAATTGGATTTGTGATTTCATTTCCAACAATGTCATATGAAAATCCACCTAAGCCATCAACATTTTTTTCATATATCAGATTTCCAATAGCATAATCTTTATCCAACCCCCAACCTCCGCTGTAAAAATAGCGAGTTCCGTTCCGTATTTCTTTGCTTTCTAAAAGTGAAAAAATTCCAATTGTGCTTTCTCTATCTAAATTTTCATCTGAGCCAATATATGAAAAAGCATGGTATTTTCCAATTTCCTCTTCAGAATATAGCAAATGCGTAACTTTGTGCGTTTTAAGGTATGAAAGATATTTAGTTTCATTTTTTCCAGTCATTGCATATCTTCCTAAATCATGATTCCAACCCATTAGATTTCCACCATCTCCCACTGTAGTTCGGTTTCCCATTGTTTGGGTCCAATAACCATAATCCCACCAATGCGCAATAACTGCATTTTCTGGGGTGTTTTCTTTTAACCAATTCATTGAATTTTCCCATTGCCCAGGATAACCTGACCCAGAATATTTGTTTTGATAATAACTAATTCGTGCATTGCTTAAGAGTAATATAACTAAGAATACAACAATAATAATTGAAACCCATTGGATTTTCTTTTTTTGATTAATAATGTCTAATGTTTTTGAAATAAAAAATCCTGAAACAATCATTGCAAAAGGAGCTAAACTAAATAAAAATCTCGTGCTTACCTTGGCAGTAAGAAGCGTTACTAAAAAGAATGAAATTATGAAAAAATATCTCCAATTAATTTCCTGAAGTTTTTTAAAATTATCTTTGTCTTTATAATAAAGATGCATGTAATAACCAAAGATGATTAAAAAAATTCCAAGCGATAATAACATATAGTTTGAACTTAAAATTTTTCCAAGAATTTTTGATTGAAAATTTAAAGACAAAGAACTTCCTAAGAAAATTAATAAAAAAGCACCAACTACTGAACTTAAAAAAATCTGATTTTTCTTTGAATTCTGAGTTGCATAATAAACCAAAAATAATGCTCCAACAAAAAACAATATTAGTCCAATTGTTCCAAAATTTCCTTTTGAAATCCAATTTGGAATAATCTGCGGCATCATGCTTTCAGAAACTGTTGTTTCAAATCTGCTTAAACCATGTCCAAAAAATCGAGTTAATACAAGATGCAAACTAACAAGTTTTAATGATACTAAACTAATAAATATTGGAATAAAAATAATTAAACCAACAATACCAGAAAGGATAGGAATTGCTACTTTTTTTTCAAATTTTTTTCTGAATTTTTCAAGAGATTTGAGATTTTTGATTAAATATGTTAAAAGCATATAAAAAAATATAGCTGCTAATCCAAGATTGTCTGCTGCAAAAATTTCAGAATTAATTGCCCAAAAAGAAAATAAATTTGCTAAGAATATATATGGAAAAACAAATAACCCTGTTTTAATTAGTTCTTTTTTAGTAATTGGTTTTAGAAGTGTATAGATAACTAGAAAAATAAAAATGCTAACTGTAAGGAATTTAACTCCACCCCAGCTTGCAGCCATAAGACCTGCAGAAGTTGCAGAGATTATCATAAATAATGAAGCAAGTCTTAGATTATTTTTCTTCCAAGACATTATAAAAAAATAAATTGACATAAACATAAATAGCATTGCAATTGCTTCATGGTCAGCAAAACCTCCTCCTGTTCTGTAGAGATATGCTGGAAGAACAGCAAGAAGTGCAGTTGAAATTAGTGCTGTTTTCTTGTTAAATGTCTCTTTAATCATTAAAAAGAAAAAGATAAAAGAAATTGCAGTTATAATCGGAGGATAAACTTCATGCCATTGCATTTGAGTTAATCCTGAATAAAAGAATTTAGCAATCTTATACATATAAACAAACAAATAAGAGAGTGTTTTAAATCGCAGCGTAGGATAACCTACTGGAGAATATCTCATATAATCAATTGCAGGCAAGGCACCTTTTTCATAAATAATTGTCGCATATCTATAAAAAAAGTAAGGATCAAGTCCTAATAGATATTTGCCTTTCAATAGTGGAAGGTTTTGAATACGTATATAAATAGAAAGAACAATAGTTGAGAAAAGCATTATTCCATAGATTGTTCGTTCAAATAATGGATTTGATTTTCCTTTTAAGATATTTTCAAAAAACTGAATTATCTTCTCTTTTCTTTTAGCAATAATTTCTTCAGCACTATCAGTTTTATCACTCATTTTTTTCCTTTCAAATTCCTCCTTTAAAAGTCTTTGTACTGTTAATTAGATTATCGTATTGGAATTAATGGTGAAAGTGTAACTTCAATTATTGCAGCAAAAATAAGGACACCAATTGAAACTAAAATTATGTTTAATGCATCTATAAATACTCTTCTAAAATTTTCATCTAAAAAATCATGTCTTAATACTGCAACAGATATTAATCCACCAGCTAAACCTCCTAAAAAATAACCAATCATCTCAAAAATACCATGAGATAGGTATCTAAGCAATCCAAGTGAAAATGCACTAAAATAAATTGCAATGCCTGGTAAATTTGTTGTGCTTGCAAGTTTTGAAATCAATGAACGAGTAGCATTTCCGATTGCTGCACTAACAACACTTGCATTCCAAGTTAAAATAAAAATCGCCCCAGCACCATAAACAAAAGAGAATAACAGGCAAAACATCAGAACTTTTAAGTTATTTGTTAAAATTGGTGTAAAAAAAGATATTGAAGTTGCACTACCACTTATTGCATTATTAATCTGAACAATTGTATCTAATTGTATTCCAAAAACACTTGAAAGCAAAGATTTTGGAAATACTACAAACCAAAAAGAGTATGCAAACACAAGTCCTAAAAATAAAAATATGAAGAATGGAATTGCTTTTTGGTGATGCCATTTTTTGTTGTTTTTAAAAATATCTTTTTCTTCAAATCTAATAAAACTGATCATTAGTGGAATGCATGCAATAACTGTAAAAAATACAGAAGTTAAACTTGCATAATTTGGAAAAATCCAATAACCAACAAAAATTCCAATTGAAGCATATAAAAATGCAAGAGGAAGCATTTCAATAGGTTCTTTCTCTGCAGCTCTAATTGGAATCAATGACTCCAGCACCATATCACAGAATAGTGAAATATCTTATTTAAATCTACCTAATGGCAATTTAGCCAACAGGTATAAATGGACTTACAAATGTTTCAAGAAGCCCAGCTAAAATTAGCAATGCCACAGAAATTAAAACTAAAAAAAGACTATCCATTAAAAGCAATTTAAATTTTGAGTCCATAAAATCATGTTTTATAACTGCCATTGAGATTATCCCGCCAGCTAAACCTCCAATAAAATAAGCAATTATCTCAGGTATTCCATGTGTTAAGTATCTAAGCAATCCAAGGGAAAATGCACTAAAATAATTACTTAATGTAATTGCACCTGTTGCAGCAGCATATTTACTTAATAAACTTCGAATGGAATTTCCAATTGCAATTGAAACAACACTTGCATTCCAAGTTAAAATAAAAATCGCCCCAGCACCATATATAAATGAGAACAAAAGGCAGAACATTAGAACTTTTAAGTTATTTGTTAATATGATACCAAAATATGAAAGAACATTAATCGCATTACCTGTTAAATGATTGACATTTGAATTGATCATGTTAATTGTTGCAATTTGAGAATCAAAAATAATATTAACTGCTTTTGTTGGAAGGACAACATACCATAATGTAAATGCAGCAATTAATCCTAAGGTTAAAAAAGTAATAAATAAAAAGAATTGTTTATGTGCAATAAATGGGTTAGATGTATGTTCTTTTTTTGATGAGGAAAAATAATCAAATATTACTTCTTTAATAAAAGATTCTGCTTTAATTTTCTCAAGCCCAATTACACCTAACATTAATGGAAGACATGCCATAACTGTAAAAAAGACAAAAGTCATACTTGCTTCTGTTGGAAATAACCAATATGAAATAAAAATTGCAATTGTAGCATAAGTAAACGCAATTGGAAAAATCTTAATTGGTTTCTGTTCTGCAATATTTGCAGGTATTAATGACTCCAACACCATTATACAAAAGTATGTACTTGCTATAATTTAAAATCTCCGCTTCCATTGCTTAGCAAAGTTTAAATATATACTCTAACAAATAATTATATGCTTAATGTGCAGAGGGTTCGAACAGGTATTCCTGGGTTTGACAATTTAATCCAAGGTGGTTTTTATCCTAGCAGTCTTAATATGATTACTGGCGGTCCAGGTGCAGGTAAAACAATTTTTGCATTACAATTTATCTGGTCTGGTGCAGTAAGTTATGGTGAACGAGGCATCTATGTTTCTTTTGAGCAATCTAAACAGGATTTGATTGAAGATGCTCGCGCATTTGGATGGGATTTTGAAGAACTTGAAAGACTTGGTAGAGCAAAAATAATTTATCATTCACCCTATGATTTGAAAAGATTTTCAAAAGGATTAGCTGAAGAGATTGAAGAATTTAAAGCAAGAAGAATTGTTTTTGATTCATCTTCAGTTCTAGGATTAGCTTTAAAAGATGAATTTCAGGTTAGAAAGTTCCTTTTTGAAATTCAAAAACTCATTAAAAAATTTGGTTGTACTGGACTTATAACAACTGAAATAATTGGCGGTGCACCAATTGACTCTAATGGTGGCACTCTTTCAAGATTTGGTGTTGAGGAATTTATCTGCGATTCAGTAACTTCTCTTCATTATGGCGGGCTTGGTGGTGAATCTGATAGAATGATTCGAGTTCTTAAAATAAGAAGAACAAAACAAATAAGAGATCTAATAACTATGAACATAACTGATAGAGGGATTGTTGTTGATTCTTCGAGCGTTGATAATAAGATTGCAGCATCCACTTTTTCCACAAATCCGCTAATGAATGCTAATCTTGAGAAAAAACAATTTAATTAACAAAATACTTTTATTCTGAAGCAGGTTATTATCTTTATGAGACTATCAAAAAGAATTTATACTTCACAGGCATTAAATGAAAAGCCTGGAGCAAAAGTTATTCTTGCAGGATGGGCTGAAAAAATTAAAGTTATGGGTAAACTTGCATTTATAACTTTAAGAGATAGAGAAGGAAAAATACAGCTTACTTTTTTAGAAAAAGAATTTGGATCCTTAAGAAATCTAAATGAATTAACAATTGAATCAGTTATTTCTGTTGAAGGAAAAATCAAAAAATCAAAACTAAAATCAGGAGATAATGAAGTAATTGTTAAAAAATTAGAAATATTAAATAAAGCAGAAACACCTCTTCCAATTTCAATTCATGATAAAAATATTGAAACAGAATTTAGTAAAAGATTAGATAATCGATTTTTAGATCTAAGAAACTCAAAACAATTAGCAATTTTCATAATTAGACAAAGCATTATACTTGCAATTCGCGAGTTTTTGTTTAAAAATAACTTTATTGAAATGCATACTCCAAAAATATCTGAAGCTGGTGCTGAAGGCGGAGCAACGCTCTTTCCAGTTAATTATTTTGGAAAAAAAGCATATCTTTCTCAATCTCAACAGATATATAAGCAGATAATGATGTCTTCAGGTTTTGAAAAAGTTTTTGAAATAGGACCTTCTTTTAGAGCAGAAAAGTCACATACTACTCGCCATCTAACTGAATTTACGCATTTGGATGTTGAACTCTCTTTTATTGATTCATTTGATGATGTTTTAAAACTTGGAGAAAGGCTTTTGGTTTATGTTTTAAAATATGTTTCAAAAAACTGCAAAAAGGAATTAAAACTTCTTAAGAGAAAACTTGAAATTCCAAAACTGCCCTTTCCAAGAATTTCATATGCTAAAGCATTGGAACTTCTTAATTCTGAAAAAATAAAAATAAAATATGGACAAGAAATTGATCTTGAAAAAGAAAAGATTCTTGCAAATATAATCAGGAAAAAATACAAAACAGATGCTTATTTTATTTTTAATATCCCCTGGGAGCAGGCAAAGTTTTATTGGATGAAAAAAGATAATATTGGTTTAGGGGGAGATTTAGAATATATTGGTCAGGAAATATTTACTGGATCTCAGCGAGAACATCGACCAGAAATTTTAATAAAACAAATCAGAGAAAAGGGACTTAAAGTAAAAGATTTTGAATCATATCTGCAGCCATTTAGATATGGTTGTCCTCCACATGGAGGATTTGGATTAGGAGTTGATAGATTAACAGCCTTGATTTGCAGTCTTCAAAATATAAGAGAAGCAATACTTTTCCCAAGAGACCCAGAAAGACTAAAACCTTAATTTTTCCGCCAGCGCTTTTTCACCAAAATAACCAATAAAAGGGCTGTGAGACCCAGAAAGACTAAAACCTTAATTTTTCCGCCAGCGCTTTTTCACCAAAAT
>CAYTAB010000019.1:0-12105 GCA_964435825.1 Candidatus Woesearchaeota archaeon | reverse complement strand
TTCAGCACTGAGTATGTATAAATCTACTAACTAAAATTTTGGGGTTGGAAGACCTTTTCTAAAGCCATTCCTGCGAAACCTTTATAAACTCAAGAGATTATCAATTTGTATTAGGTGCGAGCTGAAAAGCGCGTTAGTGCCGACTTCTAGGTGCTGCTTTTTAGTCGCAAAATTAAAAATGCCAGAAAATGATGAATTTCAAGGTCTTGTACGTTTTTTAGATAGAGATATTAAAGGTCAGACAAATATTTACTTAGCTATCTCTCAAGTTAGAGGATGTAATTTTATGATTTCAAATGCAGTTTGTAAATTAATGGGATTAGATAAATCACGAAAAATCGGAAATTTTTCTCAAGATGAATTAAAAAAAATTGAAGATTTTATTAGAAATATTCATACTCAAAATCTTCCAAAATGGCTTTTAAACAGACGAAAGGATAATGAAACTGGTAAGGATATTCATTTAATTTCATCTGATTTGCAATTAACTCAAAAGTTTGATGTTCAATTTCTTAAAAAAATAAAATGCTATCGAGGTATTAGGCATGCTCGCGGAGATAGAAAATTAAAAGTAAAGGTTCGCGGTCAAAGAACTCGAAGCACAGGAAGAAGAAGAGGCGCAACTGTAGGAGTTAAGAGAAAGAAAAAGTGAGGCTAAAAAATGGGAGATCCAAAAAAATCTAGAAAAAAATATTCAACACCAGGACATCCATATGAAGCAGAGCGGATTAAAGAAGAGAACAGGTTGTTAAGAGAATTTGGTCTCTCAAATAAAAAAGAAATTTGGAAAGTTTCTTCAATTCTTAAAAAATGGCGAGAACAAGCAAGAAGCATTATTGCTCTTTCAGATGAGGAAAGAGATATTGAAGAGCAGAAACTTGTTCAAAAATTAAATTCTCTTGGAATTTTGCCAAAAGAAAGTAGACTTGATGATGTTTTAGCACTGGAGTTAAGGACTATTCTTGAAAGAAGACTTCAGACTCAGGTATACAAAATGGGATTATCAAATTCAATTAAACAAGCAAGGCAATTTATTCTTCATAGAAAAGTAACTGTTAATGGTAAAAAAATTACATCACCTGCCTGTTTGATAAAAAAAGCAGACACAATTAGATTAATTGGTTCATTTAGGCCAAAGCTAAAGGACGTTGTTCTTGAAACAAAAAAAATTAGTGCACCAAAAACAGCACAAAATCAGGAAAAAGTAGCAGAAGAGGTGAAAAATGGCAATTAAAGACATAACTGGCGTAGCTCATATTTATGCATCTTATAATAATACAATTATTCACATTACTGACCTAACTGGTGCAGAAACAATTGCTCTTAGTTCAGGAGGTCAGGTTGTTAAGTCAGATAGACTTGAATCCAGTGCCACAGCAGCAATGCTCTGTGCAAAAAAAGCAGCAATTGCAGCAAAAGAAAAAGGAATTTCAAAAATTCATGTTAAGGTAAGGGCAAAAGGCGGGCATAATGGTGCAAAATATCCTGGTTCTGGCGCACAACCTGCAATAAGAGCTCTTGCAAGAGCTGGTTTAAGAATAGTAAGTATAGAAGATGTAACTCCTCTTCCACATGGCGGATGCAGGAAAAAAGGTGGACGAAGAGGGCGGAGACCATAAAATGAAAATATCTGTTGTTGAAAAAAAAGATAATATTTCAAAGTTTTTAATAGAAGATACAAATTTCTCTGAAATGAATCTTTTACGAAGGACAATTATGTTTGAGGTTCCTGTAATTGCAATTGAAGATGTTTATTTTACAAAAAATTCTTCTCCTCTTTATGATGAAATTATTGCCCAGAGATTAGGATTAATTCCTTTATCCACAGATCTTAAAACATACAATCTTCCAGAAGTTTGCAAATGCAAGGGAAAAGGATGTTCAGCTTGTCAAGTTAAACTTTCTGTTTCAATATCTGGTCCTGCAACTGTTTATGCAAAAGATATGAAAACAACAGATTCTCAGATTAAGCCAATTTATCCAAATATGATTATTACAAAATTAGGAAATGGACAAGAACTTGCATTTGAAGCTGTTGCAGTTTTAGGAAAAGGTTCAACTCATATGAAATGGAGTCCAGCACTAGCATATTATATTAACAAACCATCTGTTAAAATTGATCAAAACAAAGTAAAATCAAAAGTTAAACAAATAATTGATGCTTGCCCAAGCAATGTTTTTGAATTAAAGTCTGGAAAATTAACTATTAATAAAGATATTTTACTTAAAAACAATTTAGCAACAGAACAGGCACGATATGTTTCAGAAAAGTTTGAAGGAATTACTTTTGAAGAAGATGAAACAAAGTTCATACTTACAATTGAGTCTTGGGGGCAACTTACTTCATTAGAGATACTAAAAAACGCAACACAAATAATGAAAGAACAGCTGTCTGCTGTAAAAATATAATCATTAGACTCTCCGTTTAGATGCAGCCTTTGGATTACCAAAGAAGTTTGCGGAGATGCCGGAGTGGTCAAACGGGCACGGTTAAGGGCCGTGTGGCTTAGTGCCTACGGGGGTTCGAGTCCTCCTCTCCGCACTTTCTCTTTTTGAAAAAAGAGAACCTGCACTAAGAAAAAACCAAAAAATCATACTCAAATTTGAAAGAGGCAAGCTCCTTTTGGAGTGAAGACCTTTTTCAAAGGCATTCAAATGAAAAGAGAAGCTACACGAGAACAAACAAGAGAACTTATAGCTAGTCTTAAGACTCAAGCTAGTTTAAATAAGTCTGCAGTTTGGAAAAGAGTAGCATTTGAACTTGAACGTCCTAGAAGAAACCGAAGAGTTGTAAATTTCTCAAAAATAAATTCTTTTGCAAAAGAAGGAGAGACTCTTCTTATTCCAGGAAAGCTTCTTGCAGGTGGCGGAAAGCTTGAAAAGAAAGTAAATATTATTGCATTTGATTTTTCAGAATCTGCATTAAAAAAGCTTTCAGAATCAGGTTCAAAAATTCAAACAATTGAACAAGCTCTTAAGAGCAACCCAAAAGGGAAAAAAATAAGGATATTTGGATAATGGTGCAAAAAGTAATTGACGGAACTGGTTTAATTTTAGGAAGACTTGCAACTAAAGTTGCAAAACTAGCTCTTATGGGAGAAACTATTCATATTGTAAATTGTGAGAAAATTGTTATAACTGGAAATAAATATAGGATTTACGACAGATATCTGGAACTTGGGAAAAAAGGAGGACCTTTTCATGGACCTTTTGTTCAGAGACTACCAGATAGGTTTGTTAGAAGAGTAATTCGTTCAATGCTTCCATATAAACAGGAAAAAGGAAGACTTGCATTTAAGAGAATTAAATGCTATATTGGAGTGCCAGAAACTCTTAAAAATAATGAGATGATTTCATTTCCAGAAATATCAAAGGAGAAAATCACAAAAGCAAAACTTTTAGCAATTGAAGATTTATCAAAGAGACTTGGAGCAAAATACAATGGCTGAGAAAAAATTAAATGTTGTGCATGAATCTGGAAAAAGAAAAAGAGCAATAGCTAGAGCTACAGTTAGAAAAGGTAAGGGATTAGTAAAAATTAATAAAATTCCTCTAGAAACTTACTCAAATAATATTTTAAAACTTAGAATCAAAGAGCCAATTGCAATTGCAGGAAACAGTGCTAAAAATTTAAATATTGATGTTAATGTTTTTGGTGGAGGTGTGTCTGCTCAGGCAGAAGCTGCTAGATTAGCTATTGCAAAAGCAATTATTGAGTATACAAAATCATCTGAATTAAAACAAAAATATATTGAATATGATAGAAATCTTCTTGTAGCAGATACTAGATATAAGGAAGTAAGAAAACCAATGACTCACTCTAAAGCAAGAAGAAAAAGGCAATTGTCTTTCAGATAATGTTTTTATCCTTTAATTAATACCGAAATGTTTAAAAAAGAAAAGCTTTAGGCTTAAATATTAGCTTAATAAATTAAAATGATAATTCCAATTAGATGTTTTAGTTGCGGAAAACCAATTGGTCATCTCTGGGAAGAATTTAAAAAAAGACGAGAAGCTGGAGAGGAACCAAAAAAGATAATGAATGAACTTGGAATTGAAAGATATTGCTGCAGGGCAATTTTTTTAAGTCATATTGATAAAATAGACCTTCTTACAAAATTTAAAAAAGTCTAAGATAAGCAAACTTTTATTAACAATAAACGTTTTCTATTTTTAATAATGCTTATTGATTCTCTTTTACTAAGTATGCGGCAAAACCTGTTTGGTTGGGCGCTATTCATCTTTTTTTATGCATTTGTCGGATTTTTTATCTATAAGAATCGTAAAAAAATCCAGAGACAAGGAATTGTATTTTTATATAGAACCAAAGCAGGAATCAAGTTAATTGATAAGATTTCAAAGCAGAAGTTCTGGAAATACTGGGGATATACTGGAATATTTTTTGGATTTGCAGGAATGGCTTTTATCTCTTTTTATCTTATTTACTTGGTTGTAAAATTTATAAGTATGCCAAGACAAATGCCTGCAGCTGTTCAGTTTGTTCTTCCAACACCTGTGGCAGTTTCAACAGGTCCTCTTCTTGGAATTCCAATTGCAACATTTGTCCCAGTTTTGTTAGTAGTTATTCTTGTACATGAAGGGTGTCATGGAATTATTTCAAGAGTGCATCAGCTTAAAATAATGTCAACAGGATTAGGTTTTTTCATAATTTTACCTCTTGCGTTTGTAGAACCTGATGAAAAATCTCTTGAAAAAGCAAAAACTTCAAGACAATTATCTGTATATGCAGCAGGCCCGTTTGCAAATATATGTGCAGCACTGCTTTCTTTGCTAATCTTTATTGTTTTATTTACACCAATTCTTAGTCAAGGTTCAGTTGTTTATTCAAGATCTGATAATCCAATAGTAATTTCAACAATGCAGGGTTCGCCTCTTTCAGAAACACAAATTTCTGCTGGAGAAAAGATTCTTTCAATAAATGGAAAAGAGATTCACTCTGCAGAAGATATTGGCGCTGAAATGCAGCAAATTTCTGCAGGAGATAAAGTAATAATTAAAACAGATAGAGACAGCTATGAAATATATGCAAAATTAAGGCCTGATTCTGAAATAGCTTATATTGGTATCTATACTGTTGATTATGAACCTCGCAGTTTTTTAACTACATGGTTTGGCAGCAAATTTATAATGCCAATAGTTAGATATACTAGGGAATTTTTTCAATGGCTAATTCTCCTTAATTTAGGAATTGGCTTATTTAATCTTCTTCCAATTGGACCAGTTGATGGCGGAAGAATGCTTTATGCAGTTTTGCTTCATATTTCAAATAAAAACAAAAGCTATATTAAATCAAAAAGAAGCCAAAAATCCAAGAAATCTTTATTTTATGAGATTCTCTTAAAAATAAATTTCAATGAAGAAAAAGCAAAAAAAGTATTTAAGACCATTTCAATTGCAATTGTAATTTGCCTTATAATTGGCATTTTTGGACCAGTTATCATCTGATTAATAAATAACACAAAATAAAGAAGATGCTATCATGCAATGTAATAAGAACATTTATTATTAATGACTGTATAATAATAATCCCTTAGTAACAAGGAAATGAGCTCAAGAAAATCTGTTTTTAAACAATTTGTAGAAAACATAGTAGGCAGTTCAAAACAAAAAAAACAAGTCAAAAAAACAAATAAGTCTAAGCCATTACCAAAGCTAAAAGCTCCTATAAAACCTTCAAAATCCTATTCAAAATCTTCTGTTTCTTCTCGTTCATTTTCTAAAAAATCTTCAAAACCTTCTAAAAAAACCATTTCAAAACAAAAAAAAATAGTTTCTAAAAAAACTAAACCTGTTCATAAAGCAAAACCTGCAATTAAAAAAACCAAACATCCTATAAAAAAGAAGACATTAACTAAGCAAAAGCCTAAAACTAATCTTAAAAAACCGCCAACAAGAGCAAAAACTAAAAAACCAGCTAAAAAATTAAAACTAAAACCTACTCTGGAATTATCTCCTGAACAACAGAGTGAAAAACCAAAACCTGAAGTAAATGTTGATATTGACGAAGTAATATCTTTTTTAAATTATGAAGTTTCTCCAGAACTGAGAAAAGTAATTAAAATTCTTGAAACTGAAAAATTGATTTCTGAGAATGATATTGCAGAAAAACTAAACATGAAAATAAATGGTGCAAGAAAGTTACTTTATATTTTAAGAGAATGGGGTTTTGCAGATTATGAAAAGAAATCTGATGAAAATAAGAGCTGGTGGTTTATTTATTATTGGTCATTAAGCAAATCAAAAATACTCAATAGATATATTTTTTCAATAAAAAATGAAATAAAGAAAAGAGAAGAGCTAATAAAAGAAGAATCTGAATATGCTTTTAGCTGCCCTCATTGTGAACTTAAATATACTTACCAAGAAGCTCTTGAACAGAATTTTTCATGTATTCAATGTAAAGGTGTCTTGGAAAACCTAAATAATGAAAAACTTTTAACTAAGATAAGGAATGAAATCAACAGATTAAATAAAAAATTAGAAAAAATACAACAAAATTTTTAAATATGTTTCTTAAAATCTGAAAGCTTATAAATAAAAACAAATCATTAACTAATTAATGCATAAACTATACACCAAAGTATTTTTTGTGCACAGACCACATAAATCAAGAGCCCCATAGTGTAGTGGCCAATCATTCAGGCCTTTGGAGCCTGAGACCTCGGTTCGAATCCGAGTGGGGCTATCTTTTAAAGGTGAAAATTATGAATAAAAACAGTAGTTTAATGCTAATTTTTATTGGCTTAGTAGCAGCAATTATTGTATTAGCATTTAGCAGAACTTCAATTGGTACTTTAAATCTAAATCAAAATCCAGATACAATAACAGTCTCAAGCCAAGGAAAGGTTTCCTTTGATCCTGACGAAGCTTATTTTTATGTTTCAATTATAACACTTGATAACAATGCAGCTTTATCTCAAAAGCAAAATTCAGATATTTCAGATGCAGTCAGATCTGCTTTACTCTCTGAAGGACTTAAATCAGATGAAATTGAAACATCAGCTTTTGCTCTTTATCCAAAATATGAATGGGATTCAGTAAGCAGAGAACAGACTTTAAAAGGTTATGAAGTTATGCATACTTTTAAAATCACAACTTCAAAAATAGATAAAATTGGAAATTATCTTGACGCAGCTGTAAATGCAGGTGCAAACCAAGTTAATTCTGTGACTTTTGGGTTAACTAAGGAAAAACAAGATAAAGCACAATTGTTAGCTTTAGAGGAGGCAGTTGAAAATGCAGAATCAAAAGCAGAAACAATTGCAAAAGCAATGAACTTAAGACTTAGTGGAATTTCACAAGTTATAGAGTCAACATACTATTACACACCTGTAAGCTATGAAACTAAAACCTTAGCTTATGTAGAGGACGCAGGAACATCAATCTCACCAAAGGATATTTCAGTAACTGCATCTATAACTGCTGTATATAAAATTGATTAAATCTCTACAAAATCAAGATTTTTTAATTTTTTATCCATTAACAATCTTTTTTCTGTTTTATCTCCAAAATAATGAGCATGTTTTGAAGCAATAAATAGGTCCTTGTTACTGACTTTATTAATATTATAATGAATCTTTATTTTCTCACCATCTTCTTTTTCAATAACACTTTCTTTCATTGAATTATTTCCAATTATTGTATATTTTTCAAGTTGTTTATTGGTGTAGTCTTTTAAAAATTCAAAATTTTTTTTCATAAAAAACTCTGGAATTAAATAATCATTTCTGGTAATTAAAACCAAATCAATTTTTTTCTCTTTGTGTTGGTTTAGAATTTTTTTAAATTCAAACAACCATTTATAGTTAAAATTCAGTTCATCTGCAATATCTGAAAACCAGTTTAGCTTTGATTTTTTATCAATTGAATTAACAATATAAGTAAGCGCTCTGCCTCCAAAGCCATATCTGCCATTAATCAAATTTGCAATACAATGAAGAAACTTTAATGGGTGTTTGACGATGTATTTCTTTATAAATTTAATTAAAGAACTTTGCTCAACTAAGGTGTTGTCAAAATCTGTGTAGATAGTTATTTTGCTCATTTAACATATAAGTATTTTAACTAATATAATCTTTATTCTTTAAAACCAAATAACTTTTATAGCTAAATCTCTATTTTTTCATATGAAAATAACTCGAGAGGAGCTGATTAGAAAATATATTGATTTTTTTAAATCAAGAAATCATAAAGAGATTCCAAATTCTAGTTTAATTCCAATCAACGACCCAACTGTTCTTTTTACAACAGCAGGAATGCACCCGTTGGTTCCTTTTTTGCTTGGACAAAAACATCCTCTTGGAAAGCGATTAGTTAATGTCCAAAAGTGCATTAGAACGCAGGATATTGAAGAAGTTGGCGACGATGTTCATCTTACCTTTTTTGAAATGCTTGGAAATTGGTCTTTAGGAGATTATTTTAAAAAAGAAGCAATTCAGATGTCATATGAATTTTTAACAAAAGTTTTGAAACTTTCAAAAGAAAAACTTGCTGTGACTTGTTTTAAAGGAGATAAATTTGTTCCAGAAGATAGAGAAGCAGCAAAATACTGGGAGGAAGTAGGAGTTCCTAAAAACAGAATATTTTTTCTTCCAAAAAAAGATAATTGGTGGGGTCCTGCAGGTGCAACAGGACCTTGCGGACCAGACACTGAAATGTTTTATTGGGTTGGTAAATCAAAACCTTCTTCAGATATTCATCATAAGTTATGGGTTGAGATCTGGAATGATGTATTTATGCAGTATGTAAAAGATAAAAATGGAAAATACAATATTGCAAAACAGCAAAATGTTGATACTGGAATGGGTGTTGAGCGAACTCTTGTTGTTCTAAATAAAAAAACAAATGTTTATGAAACAGAGATATTTGCACCTTTAATTAAAAAAATTGAAAAACTTTCAAATAAAAAGTATGAAAAAAAATATTACAGAGCTTTTAGGATAATTGCAGATCATATTCGCGCTTCTGTTTTTATAATTTCTGATGGAATTCAACCATCTAATCTAGGTCAGGGTTATGTTCTTAGAAGATTAATTAGACGAGCAATTCGCTATGGAAAATTACTTGGAATTAAAAAACCCTTTACAGACATGCTTGCAGATAAAGTAATTGACATTCACTATTCAACTTATCCAGAACTTTTAAAAAACAAAGACATAATTCTAACAACTTTTAGAAATGAAGAATCAAAGTTTAATCTAACTCTTGAAAAAGGACTTAAGGAATTTAATAAAATTATCAAAAACACTAAAACAATCTCTGGAAAACAGGCATTTTTGCTATACCAAAGTTATGGATTTCCAATTGAAATGACTGAAGAGCTAGCAAGAGAAAATAAAATTAAAGTAGATATAAAAGGTTTTGAAAAAGAAAACAAAAAGCATCAGGAGCTTTCTAGAAAATCCACTATTGGAGTTTTTAAATCAGGACTTGCAGATAATTCAGATATGACAAAGAAACTTCATACAGCAACACATTTGCTTAATGAAGCTTTGAGAAAGGTTTTAAAAGACAAGAACATCAAGCAACGCGGAAGCAATATTACTTCAGAAAGACTTAGGTTTGATTTTAATTTTCCGCGAAAACTAACAGATGAAGAAAAAAGGAAAATTGAAGACTGGGTTAATGATAAAATTAAAAGAAAACTTAAAGTCATAAAAGAAGAAATGCCTCTTGACAAAGCTATTAAATCTGGTGCACAAGCAGAATTTGGAGCAAAATACCCGCACAAAGTGTTTGTTTACACAATTGTTGATGAAAAAGGAAAGTCAGTGTCTAAGGAAATTTGCACAGGTCCGCATGTGAAAAATACAAAAGAGCTTGGAAAATTCAAAATTAAAAAAGAGCAATCCTCAGCAGCAGGAATAAGAAGAATAAAGGCGGTGTTAGTTTAATTTCTTCCACATAAAATTATCCTTCAAAGAATAACCTAGTTTTTGATAATATTCTCTAACACCAACACCTGAAATAATAATCATTTCTTTTTTGGTTTTTTTAGCAATTTCTTCTGCTTTTTTCAATAACTCCTTTCCTAAACCAGTATGCTGAACTTTACCTTTTTTTCCTAATTTAACAACTTCACCATAAACATGCAATTCACGAATCATTGCTTGCTTTCTTTTTGAAATTCTCAATCTGCAAAAACCAAGTAGTATGTTGTTTTTAATATCTTCAGCAGAAATAAAATACTCTTTCCCACCTGAAGCTTTATACTCTTCAACTAAAATATCAACCTTATCAGCAGTTTTTTTAGTTCTCTGATAAACATGACCTGCTTCTCTAAACCGGATTTCATTGCTTTTTTCTAAGTTTTGTATTACAAGTTCTCTTAAATTTGATTTTTTCGGCCCAGCTTCAATAAATTTAGCAGGAATATCTCTTTGAACACGCATTATTCTTACCCATTTTGGAGCAAGAGCATATACTTTTTTTAGCAGCTTAATCATGTATTCTTCATCAATTGCTTTGTATTTTCCATTTTTCCACTGCTCAAAAAGTTCAGTACTCTTAATAACTAGTGTCGGATATATCTTAATCATATCTGGTTTATAGGATTCATCAGAAAACAATTTCTTAAACATCCTGACGTCTTTTTCAAAGCTACTTCCAGGTAAGCCAGGCATTATGTGATACAGAACTTTGAAGCAATTGTCTTTTAATTTCTTAGTAGCGTCTTTAACCTCTTTAGTTCCATGCCCGCGTTTAATTTTCTTAAATATTGAATCATAAACTGTTTGAACTCCAAGTTCAACTCGAGTAGCACCTAATTCTAAAAACTTGTCAGGAAAAACATAATCTGGCCGCGTTTCAATAGTTAAGCCAATAACTCTATTTTTTGCAGTTTCATTAATTTTCTGAGCATCTAGCAACGTTTTGCTTCTTTTACTATTAAATCCTTCAAAACAAGCTTTAACAAATTCTTTTTGATAACTCCAGGCCATTGCAGGTAAAGTTCCGCCCATTATTATGAGCTCATTTTTTTCAGTATTATGACCAATATTATTTAATTGTTCTAATCTGTTTTTAACTTGCAAATAACCATCAAAATTATTCAATCTTGCTCTCATTGCAGCAGGTTCATAACCTGTATAGGATTTTGGAGCTTCTTTTCCTTGTGGGCAGTAAATACACTTGCCTGGACATTCTGAAGGCTTAATCATAGCAGCAATAACTGAAACACCAGAGATTGTTCTTGTTGGCTTTGTAATTAACAAATTTCTCAATATTTTTTTCTGCTTTTCACTGCAGTTAAGATAAATCTCTGAATTAAGAGGAATCTTTCCTTTGTTATGCTCTTTTGCCCATTTTTTCTTCAAAATCTCAAGTTGATTTTTGCTGATATTTTTTTTCTTTAATATATCATAAATTAATGACTGCATATTTTCGGCTAAAGATAAAATAATAAAAGGCTTTTTATTTGTTAAAAATAATAATTTTTTATGAAGATATATGTTCTCGGCGGAGTTTGTTCTGGAAAAACTTGGCTCACTGAGCTTATTTCAAAGAAACTTAAAATACCTCATTATAATCTTGATGATCTATATTTTACAAAAAAATATGATGAAAAAAGATCAAGTGTTAAAAGAGCACAACTTATAAAGAAAATTGCAGCTAAAAAGAATTGGGTTGCAGAAGGAGTTTATTCTTCATGGACCATGCCTTTGCTTCAATCTGCAGATTCTGTTGTGATTATAAACCCGCCAACATCAATAAGAATTTATCGATTTTTTGTAAGAGAATTTAAAAAGAAGTCTTTTTTTAAACATAAAAAGTTTTTAGAATTTGTTAACTTTACAAAATCTGCATTTAAATATAATAAAAAAAGTCAAAACAAAGGATTTCATCATCATGTTAGTGTTTTAAAAGAAAATCAAATCAAATTCAAAGTTCTAAAAACAAAAAAGCAAATCCAAGATTTTGTGAAAAGTCTAAAATAATAAAAGAGTTGCTAATCCTAAGAAACTTAAAAATCCAAAGACATCTGTGGCAGTTGTTATAAAAATAGTTGATGCTGTAGCAGGATCAATTCCAACTTTTTTTAGAGCCAATGGAATGAAGGTTGCAAAAAATGCAGCAATAAACAGA
>CAYTAB010000018.1:0-12218 GCA_964435825.1 Candidatus Woesearchaeota archaeon | reverse complement strand
ATTGTCCAATATCCAGTAATTATTCAGTATAAATTTATAATTATATATTGAGCCAAAAAATTTATAAACACAAGACAAAATAACCTAACACAAAACGCTTTGGTAGTGTAGTCTGGCCTATCATACGAGACTGTCGATCTCGTGACCCGGGTTCGAAAACTGGAATCATTATCTGCATTAAAAAACAAAAAATTTATAAAGAGCTTGAATAATAGTCACAAAGTAGATAATGTTTGCATGTCGAAAGTCCCGGCCAAGGCGTTTTTAAATGCTCAAGAGGTGAAGTCCCCTGGTGAAAAAGTTTAATCCATTAAATCATGTTCTTGTTCCAAAGCATATAGTTCTTTCAGATGCTGAAAAAAAGAAGTTTCTAACAGAACGTGAAATTGAATTATCTCAGTTACCTACAATTTCAATTAAAGATCCTGCAATCCAAAATCTAAAAGTAAAAAAGAATGATATAATCGCAATCAGTCGTTCCTTTATTGGAAAGACATATACTTATTATCGGAGAGTTGTCGAATGAACAAAACAGATGTTCTTATTAAGAAATATTTTAAAGAAAACTATTTTGTTCAGAGCAATATTGATTCTTTTGATAGTTTAATTGACTGGAGATTCCAGAAAATAATTGAAGAGCAAAAAGAAGCAATTCCTTCTGTTGTTCCTCCAGATGTAGAGGAAGTTAAATTTAGATTTGGAAAATTATCAATTGGTTCACCAGTTATTATTGAAGCAGATGGTTCTGAAAGAAGATTAACACCTGCAGAATCACGTATTAGAAATCTTTCATATTCTGCTCCAGTTTATCTTGAAGTGGAATTATGGATTGATGGAAAAGAAAGAGAACGACAAAATGTGAAAATTGCTGAACTTCCAATTATGCTTAAGTCAAAGCATTGTATTTTATCAAAAATGACTCAAGAAGAGTTAATTGATATTGGAGAAGATCCACAAGATCCTGGCGGATATTTTATTATTGATGGAACAGAGCGTTACTTGGCGTTATTAGAAGATTTAGCACCAAACACTGTTTTTTCAAAAATTGAAACAAACGGACCAATGACGCATTCTGCAAGAATTTTTTCAGTTAATGAAAGTTTTAAATTACCAATTGTTGTTGAAAGAAGCAAAGATGGGATTTTTTATGTTAGTTTCTCAACAATGAAGCGAATTCCTTTTGTAGTTGTGCTTAAGGCATTGGGTTTAACAAAAGACAAAGAAATAATTGAATCAACAAGAATGAATTTAAATGAAGACCTTTATATTAATCTTTTAGAGTTTAAGGAAATTAAAACAGAAGAAGATGCAATGGAGTTTATTGCAAAGTCTTTGCATATTAATTTGCCAAAAGATAGAAAACTTCAGAGAGTTGCATACATGCTTGATTCACTTCTTTTTCCACATCTTGGTTCAGAACCTGAAGCCCGAAATTCAAAAGCACATTTCCTTGGAAGAATTGTTAGAAAAATCAATTTACTAAAAGAAGGAAAAATTGAGGAAGATGATAAGGATCATTATATGAATAAAAGAGTAAGGATGGCTGGAGACCTTCTTGAAGATCTGATTAGAACAAATTTCAAGGCACTTGTCAGCGATATTCTTTATATTTTTGAAAGAGGTGTAAGGCGGGGAAAAATTATACCAATTGAATCTCTTGTTAGAACTAAATTAATGAGTTCAAGAATCAGAAGTGCGATGGCAACTGGAAAATGGACAGCAAACAAACAAGGAGTTTGTCAAAGACTTGAAAGAGATAACTTAATTCAAACCTTTTCAAGCTTGCAGAGAGTTGTATCTTTATTAGAATCAAACCGAGAATCATTTAATGCCAGAGAATTACATCCAACACATTGGGGCAGACTTTGTCCAGTTGAATCTCCAGAAGGTAAGAGTATTGGATTAAGAAAAAACCTAGCACTTCTTGCAACAATAACTTCTGAGCTTACAGATGAGGAGCATGAAAACATTAAGAAGCAGATTTTAAAATATGGAATAAAAAATACAAATATTCCAACAAGCAGTGATGTTTTCTTTAATGGAAAATTAATTGGTCAGACAACTGAACCAAACAAATTAGTTTCAAAAATAATTGAAGACCGCAGAAACTCAAAAATATCAAAACAAATAAATGCCTGTTATGATGAAGATGAAGATCTGGTAATTATCACAACTGAGAAGAACAGAGTAAGACGACCACTTATTGTTGTTAGAAATGGTAAACCAGCTTTAACTCAGGAAATGCTTGAAAAAGTAAGAAAAGAAGAGCTTGGTTGGAATGAATTAGTTGAAAAAGGAATTATTGAATATCTTGATGCTTTGGAAGAAGAAAATTCACTTGTTGCTCTTGATGAAAGCAAATTATCAAAAGAAACAACACATCTTGAAATAAATCCAATATCAATCTTTAGTATTACTTCTTCTCTTGTTCCATATATTAATTTCACACAGTCATCTAGAATTATGAGAGGACAAAAAACTCAAAAACAGGGAGCTGGTTGTTATGCATCAAATTACTTAAATAGATTAGATACAAATGTTAATATTCTGCATTATATTCAACAGCCAATTGTGAAATCTTTTACACATGATTTATTTGGCAAAGATATTATTGGTGGGCAAAACATTGTTATTGCAATTTTAAGTGACCAGGGTTATAATTTAGAAGATGCAATTGTTTTCAATAGAGCATCACTTGACCGCGGATTATTTAGGTCAACTTATTATAGACCATACACTACTGAAAAATTAAGATACCCTGGAGCCCAGATTGATGAAATAACTATACCTGATAAAGAAGTTCAGGGATATACTGTTGAAGATGATTATAGATTCTTAGAAGAAGATGGAATAATTTATCCTGAAGCTTTTGTTGAAGGCGGGGATGTTTTAATTGGTAGGACATCTCCACCAAGATTTCTTTCAAGATTAGAATCTTTTTCAGCAACAGCAAATATACGGAAAGACACTTCTAGTCGAGTTAAGTTTAGTGAAAAAGGAAATGTAACAAAAATATTTATAACTGAATCTGAGGCAGGAAATCCATTGATAAGACTTTCAGTCCGAGATACTCGTGTGCCTGAAATCGGAGATAAGTTTTCTTCAAGGCATGGGCAAAAAGGAATTGTTGGTGCAATTAGAGAGCCAGCAGATATGCCTTTTACTGCATCAGGAATACAACCTGATATTTTATTTAGTCCTTTTGGAATGAGACGTATTACTGTAGGTCACTTAATTGAAGCACTTGGAGGAAAAACAGGTGCACTTGCAGGAAGATTTGTTAATGGAAGTGCATTTGAAGAAGAGGATATTGAATCTCTAAGAAAAGAGCTTCTTACACTTGGATTTAGAGAAGATGGAATGGAAACACTATATGATGGAAGAACTGGAAAACAATATAACGCTAAAGTGTTTGTTGGCAATATCTTTTATATGAGATTAAAATACCAAGTTACAAATAAAATTCAGGTAAGAGGACGCGGAAGAGTTGCACTTTTGACAAGACAACCAACTGCAGGTAAAGCAATGGAAGGTGGATTAAGATTTGGAGAAATGGAAAAAGACACGCTTATTGGACATGGAGCTTCTCTTTTACTTAAGGAAAGATTTGATTCAGATAAAACCATAACATATATATGCAGTCGGTGTGGGGATATTGCAATGTATGATCATTATAAGAAAAAAGAAGCTTGTTTATCTTGCGGAGAAAAATCAAGTGTATATCCGATTGAGATGTCTTATGCTTTTAAAGTATTTTTATTTGAATTAAAAAGCATGGGAATTCAACCAAGGTTAATACTTAAAGATAAATTTGATATTTAAAATGGATAAAGAAATAATAACTAAAAAAGTGGATAGCATTGTGTTTGAAGTACTGTCACCGCAAAAAGTAAAAAAGCTAAGTGTTGTTGAAGTTGTGACACCTGAGCTTTATGATACTGATGGTTATCCAGTTCAAAAAGGATTAATGGATTCTGCAATGGGAGTTATTGATCCAGGACTTAGATGTAAAACTTGTGGTGGAAATTTAAAATCTTGTCAGGGTCATTTTGGTTCAATTTCTCTTTCAAAACCTGTGCTTCATATTTTATATATGGATAAAATTCATGATTTCTTAAAATGCACATGCGCTTCATGTGGTAGAGTTATGATGAATCAGGAATTGCAGGAAAAATATGCAGACCAATTTAGTAAATTAAGTGCTGCACATAATTTAGATGGAATCAGGTCTTTTCAAAATTCAATCACAAAAAAATTAAAAACAGTGAAAATCTGTCCGTTTTGCAGTTCAAAACAGCCAAAAATAGAGTTTATAAAACCATATTCTTTTAACTCAGATTCAGAAAGGCTTTGGCCAGATCAAATCAAAGAGAGATTTGAGAGAATACCAGATAGTGATTTAAGAACTCTGGGTTATGATCCTTCAGTTATGAGACCAGAATGGTTGATTCTTGACAGGTTGCTTATTCCTCCAATTATTATCCGTCCGTCAATTACTCTTGAAACTGGAGAGCGGTCAGAAGATGATTTAACTCATAAACTTTCAGATGTAGTAAGAGTTAATCAGCGATTGCTTGAAAACATAAATGCTGGAGCCCCAGAAATAATTGTAGAGGATTTATGGGATTTGTTGCAGTATCATATTACAACTTATTTTAATAACAACTTAACACAGATTCCTCCAGCAAGACACAGATCAAAACGCCCACTTAAAACACTCTCTCAAAGAATTATGGGTAAAGAAGGCAGATTTAGGCATAATCTTGCAGGAAAAAGAGTTAATTTTTGTGCAAGGTCAGTAATTTCACCAGATCCAATGCTAGATATTAATGAAATTGGAATTCCAAAAAGAATTGCCTGTGAGCTTACGATTCCTGAACGCGTTACAGAGTGGAATATAAACTGGCTGAAAGAATTTATTAAAAATAGAGATTACCCCTCTGCAAGTTATATTTTAACTGATGAAGGAAAGCGTAAAAAAATTACTGATGAAACTCGCGAAGTTATTCTTAAAGAACTTCAGCTTGGTTGGATTGTTGAACGGCAAGTTGTAAATGGAGATATTGTTATATTTAATCGACAACCGTCATTGCATCGATTATCAATGATGGGTCATCTTGTAAAGATTGTTCCAGGAAAAACTCTTAGAATCCATCCATTAGTCTGTATTCCATATAATGCAGATTTTGATGGTGATGAAATGAATTTACATTTACCTCAAACAGAAGAAGCAAGAGCAGAAGCCAGAAATTTATTGATGATTAAAAATCAGATTATTACACCAAGATACGGTCTTAGTATAATTGGACATGTAAAGGAAAACATCCTTGCATTATTTTATCTAACAAAAGCAATGAAATTAACTAAGGAAGATGCAACTGATTTATTAATCTCTGCAAGAGTACTTAAAGACCTTCCAAAACCAGCATATAAGGAAAAAGGAAAAGAGCTTTGGGATGGAAAGCAGATTTTTAGTATGTTATTACCAGAAGATTTTAATTATAAAACTCGGGGAAAAATTCTAAGCAAAGGAAAAATAAGTAGTGGAGACGTTATAATCCAGAATGGTCAGCTTAAACAAGGTTTAATGGATGCTAAGATGATTGGAGCAGAAGGTGGAGAAATTATTCAGCGACTTTGCACAGAATATGGAAATGAGATTGCATCTAAATTTATTAATCAATCAAATCTTATGGCTCTTGAAATCTCGCGAAAATTAGTATTTACTCACTCTTTTTATGATATAGATATTACAGATAAACAGAAAAAAGAAATTGAAAAATCCTTACAAAATGCAGAGAAAAAAGTTTTAGATTTAATAAAGAAAAGAAAGCAAGGAAGTATTTCTGCAATTCCTGGAAAAACAAAAGAAGAAACCTTTGAAGCTTATGCATTAAGGGAATTAAATTCTGCAAGAAATGAAGTTAATGCTATAATTGAATCAAATCTTAAATCTGATTCAACATTAACTAATTCTGCAATTGCTGGAGCAGGAGATAAGTTGCTTAATCTTTCTCTTATGTCTGGATTTGCAGGACAGCAAACATTAAGGGGAAGCAGAATTAATTTTGGATTTAAAAAAAGAACAACCTCGCACTTTAAAAAAGGAGATTTATCCCCACAATCAAGAGGTTTTGTAAGAAATCCTTATGGAAAAGGAATAAATCCTATTGAATTTTTCTTTAATGCAATTGTAGGAAGAGATTCTCTTATGGATACTGCAATGAGAACTCCAAAATCAGGTTATATGCAAAGAAGAATGGTTAATGCTTTACAAGATTTGAAAGTTGAATATGATGGAACAGTAAGAGATTCAGGAATGAATATTGTTCAATTTATATATGGTGGAGATAATATTGATGTATCAAAAAGTGATGGAGGTAAGCTAAGGATTTAAAATGGAAGAAAATCAGTGGTTAATTCATCAATTACCTGCAGAAGTTTTAGCTGAAGTAAAAAATAGGAAATTAACTAAAAAAGAGATTAATCATTTAATTTCAAAATATGAAGAAATACAGGTTGATCCAGGTGAATCTGTTGGAATGCTTGCAGCTCAATCACTAGGTGAACCAGGTACTCAGATGACAATGAGATCTTTTCACTTTGTAGGTGTTGCAGAAATGAATGTTACAATGGGACTTCCACGTATTATTGAACTTCTTGATGCTTCTAAATCAATAAAAACTCCTGCAATGGATATTTATTTAACAAAGGAATATAACACAAATAAAAAATTCATTGAATCTTTTGCAAATAGAATTAAACAAGTAACTTTAGCAGAATTATCTAAAAAAATTGAACTTGAACTTGGAACAAAGAGAGTTTTAGTAACTTTAGATAAAGAAAGATTAAAACAGGATTTAATTAAGGTTGAGGATATTACTGCATCTCTTAAAAAGCAATTAAAACAAGCAGACATTTCTTCAAAAAATGAAGTGATTATCATTGAATCTAAAAAAGAAGAAATCAAAAAGATTTATAGGCTCAAAGAAAAAGTAAAGTCTCTTTATGTATCTGGTGTAAAAGGAATTAGCCAAACACTTCCAGTTAAGATAAATAAAGAATATATGATTAAAACTTTTGGTTCAAATCTTAAAAAAATAATTTCTCTTCCAGAAGTTGATGATACTCGAACAATTACAAACAATATTCATGAAGTTCTTTCAATTTTAGGAATTGAAGCAGCTAGAGAAACAATTATTCGCGAAATTCTTAAAGTTCTGAAAGATGAAGGTATGGAAGTTGACCATCGGCATATTCTTTTAATCGCAGATATGATGTGCAGAACTGGTAAAATAAAAGGTATTACTCGGCATGGAATTACAAAAGAGAAAAAATCAGTTCTTGCAAGAGCATCTTTTGAGATCCCATTAAGTCATTTAATTGAAGCAAGCACTATTGGAGAAGAAGACCATCTTTCAAGTGTTGTTGAAAACATTATGATCAATCAACCAATTCCTGTTGGAACTGGACTTCCAGATTTGGTTGTAGCAATGAAAAAGGATGTTAAAAATGAAAAACCTAAAGGAAAAGCTAAGAAAAAAAGATAAACTTGTTTTTGGAAGAAATCAAGTGCTTAAATTATGTAGGTCTGGAAAAATTGAAGAGGTAATTATTGCTAGCAATTCAATTCATAAAAAAGAATTTAATGATTTAAAAAAAATTAACAAAATTCTTGTTTCTGAGGTTAAAGAAACAAACGAAGAACTTGGAGCACTATGCAAAAAACCATTTACAATATCAATACTTGGAATTAAAAAATGAAAAAAACATATACTGTAGATACAATAAGACTTTTTCAACTTTTCAGCAAGATAACTAGTATACAGCCAACAGATTGCTTTTCAGCAGGAAATTTTTTAGTATTTATAATTCCTAAAAAACTTGTAGCAAAAGCAATTGGAAAAGAAGGAAAGAACATTAAACAAATAAGAGAAACACTTAACCGAGAGATAAAAGTTATTGAAGAGGCAGATTCTGCTGAAACTTTAATAAAAAATTTTTTGTTTCCTCTTAAAGTTAAGAGAGTTGATATTCTTGAAAATAATCAGGGTTCTTATGCGGAGATTGAATTTATGAATAGAAAAGATAGGAGGGTTTTATTAAGTAATCAACAAGATGTCCTTAAATGTTTAAAGGATGTAGTTCTTCATTTTTATCCAGAGATTTTAGATGTGCGCGTTGTTTAATTTTACATCCTCAATAAAAAAGAAACATTTAAAAAGAGCCATAATTAAAAAAGAAAAGTACGCAGAAAATGGGAAAAAGCAAATCAAGAGGAATAAATGCAGCAAAGAAGCTTAAAGCTAGAAGGAAGAAATTCCGGGAATGCAATAAGTGGTTTGTTAGAAAAAAGTATAAACTAAAAGAAAAATCTGATCCTCTTGAAGGTGCGCCAATGGCTAAAGGAATTGTTCTTGATAAAAGACAATTAGAAGCAAAGCAGCCTAATTCTGCTATGCGAAAATGTGTTAGAGTTCAATTACTTAAAAACGGAAAGCAAGTAACTGCTTTTGCACCAAAAGAAAATGCAATTAAGTTTATTGATGAACATGATGAAGTTATTGTTGAAGGTATTGGCGGGCACATGGGAAAATCAAAAGGAGATATACCTAATGTTCGATGGCAGGTTGTAAAAGTTAATGGTCAGTCTCTTGAAATGATTCGGTCAGGCAGAAAAGAAAAAGCAGTAGGTAGATAAGATGGTTGAAAAGAAGACTACAAAAAAAGCAACAGTAAAAAAAGCAGAGAAAAAATCTAAAACTACAGAAAAACCAATTGTTGCTAAAAAAAGTTCTGAAAAAAAATCAGAGAAAATTACTAAATCTAAAGCTGTTACAAAAGAAATTAAAACCTCTGAAAAAACTTCTGCTAAATCAGTTGAAAAACAATTAGAAACAAAAGACACTTCATTTGATTTTAAATTATTTGATATATGGGATACTTCTGGTGTAGTTGTTCCAGATATGAGCTTAAGAGATTATATTAATCTTAAACCAAGACTTGTTCCTTTTACAGCTGGAAGAAACATTAAAAAACAATTTTGGAAATCAAAAAAACCTATTGTGGAGCGGTTAATATTAAGGTTAATGGTATCTGGGCATCGCGGAAAAAAGCACTGGAGAATGTCTAGATGGTTCACAGGTAAATATTTAACAATTTCAAAACAAGTTATTGAAACTTTTAAATTAATTGAAAAACGAACAAATAAAAATCCTGTTCAGGTTTTTGTTGATGCTCTTTGTTTTTCTTCACCACATGAAGGAATTACAACAGTTGAATATGGAGGAGTTAGATATCCAAAAGCAGTTGATTTGTCTCCTCAAAGAAGAATTGACCTTGTTTTAAGATGGATGACTCAGGGAGCATATTCAAAAAAATCAACAACAAAAAGCAGTAAACCAATTTCATTTTTTTTAGCTGAAGAAATCTTAGCTGCAGCTCAAAAAGATTCACGTTCAAATGCTATGTCAAAGAAAAATGAATTAGAGAGGCAGGCATCTGCTTCAAGATAGGGATAAAAATGGCTGAATTTAAAATAAATATTGGAGATAAAAATTCTAAGAAAACATATAAACTAGAATTAAAAAGTTCAGAAGCAGAATCTTTTTTTAACAAAAAACTTGGAGATAAGATTCGGGGAGAATTAATTGGACTTAATGGTTATGAGTTACAAATAACTGGTGGTTCAGATAATGCAGGTTTTCCAATGATTAGTTCAATTAGCGGAACTGCAAGAAAAAAAGTGATTTTATCAAAAGGAAAGGGTTTTAAAAAAACAAAAAGAGCATATTCAAAAAAGAGAAAAACAATCAGAGGAAATATCATTACTCCAGAAATTGCACAAATTAATCTTAAGGTTGTAAAAAAAGGAAAAGATTCAATTGCAAAGCTACTTGGACTTGAAGCAAAGCCAGAAGAATCTAAATCAGAAGAAAAACCAGCAGAAGCTCCAGCAGAACAATCTGCTGAAAAAACTAAATAATAATTTAATTTTTAATAGAATTTAATAAATTAAGCATAGAACTGACCTTTTTTCCTTTGTTCTTTATCTTTTTGAGAATTTGGTTTATTAACTCTTGGTCTTCCAGTTTCATAATCTTTGCGCAAGGTAATATCTAAGTCTTTTAAAAAATGATTCATTCCTCTTCCAATTTGTTCAATCTTATTTGCTTTTCCATTAACAGCTGGCTCACCATCAAAAACTAAAACTCTGTCTGACAGATAATTAATAAATAAAAGGTCATGGTCAATTACAATTCCTGCACTTTCCCGGTTTTTAATTACCTTATGAATTGCTCTGCTTGCTTTAAGTCTCTGCTCAACATCTAAGTAATTTGAAGGCTCGTCTAATAAGTATAAATCAGCATCTTGTAATAAACAAACTGCAATTGAAACTCTTTGCAATTCCCCACCACTTAGGTTTTCAAGTTGTTTCTCAAATAAGTGTTCAATCTCCAGAGGAATAATTATCTCAGCTTTGTTTTTTTGATTTAGATAATTTTTATTCACAGATTGAATTAATTGTCTAACAGTCTTTTCTTTTTCAGGCTTTAAATACTGCGGTTTATATGAGATTTTAAGTTTTTTATTTATTGCTCCTTTATCAGGTTTTATTTGTCCAGCAATTATATTCATAAATGTTGTTTTTCCAATTCCATTTGCTCCAACAACACCAATAATTTCTTTTTCATAAATTTCAGAGCTTTCTGATTTTAAATAAAAGCTTCCGAGTTTTTTTTCAATTTCTGGCCAAGAAGTGAATAGTTTTTTAGAAATATTCTTATCAGATATTGAATGTTTAAATGAAATTTTCTCATCTCTAAATCGCATATTCTCATCTCTTAGAAATCCATCAAGATAGGTATTTACTCCGTTTTTAGCAGATAAGGGATGCGAAACAACACCATAGCAAGCATTTTTACCAAATAGAATGTGAATAATATCTGATAAATAATCAAGTATAATTAAGTCATGTTCTATAACAACAACACTTTTTCCAGATTCAGCAAGTTTATTAATACTCTTAGCAATTTTGATTCGTTCTTTTATGTCTAAAAAAGAACTTGGCTCATCAAAGAAAAATAAATCTGCATCTTTTGAAACTGTGGCAGCAATAGCTATTTTTTGCAATTCTCCCCCACTTAAGTGAATAAGCTTTCTGTTAATTATTTTTTCAAAACCAAACTCTTTTGAAAGCTGCTTGATTTCTTCAGTACTGTTGCCTTTAGATAATAAGTCTTTAACAGTTCCTTTGAATTTTTCTGGAATAAAATCAATATATTGCGGTTTATATGCAACTTTGATTTTTCCTGAAAATAAGTCTTTAAAATAACTTTGCAATTCATTTCCTCTAAATGCATCAAAAATTTCCTTGTCTTTAAGTTTCTTGTTAAATTCACCAAGATTCACTTTTAGAAGATTAGACAACAATTCCAAAGCAGTGGATTTTCCAATTCCATTAGCGCCTAGAACTCCAACAACCTTTCCTTTTTTTGGAATTGGCAATCTGAATAATTCAAATGAGTTTGCACCATATCTAAAAACAGGATTTTCCTTTAAAACTTCAGGAAGATTAATAATTGAGATTGCTCCAAATGGACATCTTTTTGTACATATTCCGCAACCAGTGCATAATTCTTCAACAATATTTGCTTTGCCTTCATTAGTTAGTGTAATGCATTCTTTACCTGTACGATTTACTGGGCAATATTTAATGCACTCATGATTGCATTTTTTAGAGTTGCATTTATCTTTGTGAACAATAGCTATTCTCATGATAAAATAGAGTAGAAACGCTTTTTAAAGCCTTTTGATTAATAATATTATGTTCCTTCGACATCATATAGTATTGTCTTTTCCCTTCTTTATGCTAGCACTTTGGAATCCTTGGTTTATCTTAACAGGACTTGCTTCTATTTTAATTGATTCAGATCATGCTTTTTATTATTTTGTTAAGTTCAAATCATTAAACATCTTTAAAGCATATCATTTTTTTATGAAAGGATACCCTTTTGGACTTTTTGTATTTCATACTATTTGGTTCTGGATATTTATTTTCCTCTTATCTTTCTTTGTTCATCCATTAGTTTCAGAGATTATATTCTTTTGTTTATTTGGAATTCTCTATCATGCGTTTTTTGACTTTATCTGGACTTTATTAGGAACAAGCAGTAAGTTTTATTTGATTGTTTCAAAAAACAAAATTAGAGTAGACA
>CAYTAB010000017.1:8929-12295 GCA_964435825.1 Candidatus Woesearchaeota archaeon | reverse complement strand
AAGAGCATTATTTAATGCACGTGCTTTTCCTTGATTTTTTTGATTTATAATTTTGATAATTTTTGGATATTTTTTCTTCCATTTCATAATAATATCTAAAGTGTTATCTGTTGAGCCATCATTAACAATAATTATCTCTAATTTTGATTTTGGATAATTGCTGTTTAAAATTGAACTAATGCTCTGCTCAATGTTTTTTCCTTCATTATATGCAGGAATAAGAATACTTAATGGGACTGGATTTTTAGAAAGAGGATACTGCTTGAATTTTTTAAATGTTTGAAAAAAAATCAGCAAAAAGAAGCTAGTGAAAAACAAAGTGCTACATATGAAAAAATAATACATTATTGGAAGTGGATCCATATTTTTTCTTTATAAATAAGTTTTAAATTATTTATGGTCATATAATATATTATATACTAGAAAAAACATAATTCTATTAATAAAAAATAACTATGCATTAAAATGGGTGTAAATCTACGCGATTTGGTTGTACGCCGGGAAATCTCTCTCTCAGAACTTTCTGGAAAAAAAATAGCAATAGATGCATTTAATATTCTTTATCAATTTCTTTCAGCAATACGCCAAAGAGATGGTTCTCCTTTACAAGATAGTCATGGAAAAATAACTTCACATCTCTCAGGATTGTTTTATAGAACATTTAATTTGCTTGAAGAAGGAATAAAGCCGGTTTTTGTTTTTGATGGCATTTCTCCAGAATTAAAGCATGACACAAAACAAGAGCGCTATTTTAAAAAAGAAATAGCTCAGAAAAAATATGATGATGCAGTTAAATCTGGAGATATTGATGCACAAAAAAAATATGCGCAACAAACTTCAAAATTGACTCACGAGATTATCTCAGAATCCAGAGAATTAATTAAAGCAATGGGATTGCCTATTGTTCAGGCAGTTTCTGAAGGTGAAGCTCAGGCAGCATATATGGCAAAAAAAGCAATGGTTTATGCAGTGGTTTCTCAAGATTATGATGCACTGCTATTTGGTGCACCATTTTTAATTAGAAACTTGACTGTTTCTAAAAGAAAAAAACTTCCAGGAAGAGAAATTTATCAAGAAATCAAACCAGAAATAATAGCTCTTGCAGAGGTTCTTAATACTCATTCAATAGACATAGACCAATTAATTAATATAGCAATACTGATTGGTACAGATTTCAATCATGGAATAGATGGAATTGGACCAAAAAAAGCACTTAAGGCAGTAAAAGAAAGAAAAGAAAGAGAATTACTTTCTCAAATTCCTCGCGCAGAAAAAATTTTGAATTTGTTTAAAAATCCAGCAGTAAGTACAGGAATAACTTTATCTTGGTCAGAACCAAATAAGGAAAAAATAAAAGAGATTTTGTGCAAGAGACATGATTTTTCAGAAGCAAGAATTGATGCTGCACTTGAACGTCTAAAAAAGAAACTTGAGCAACAAAAGCAATCAAACCTTCAGACTTTTATATAACAATCTAGTTTTTCTGCCAGAAACGAACATAGTTCATGCCTATGAAATAGCGCTTTTTTTAAAAGGGCTGAATTTAAATAATCTTCAGTTTTTCCGCCAGCGCTTTTTCATTAACATCACCGATAAAAGGGCTGTAGCAATCAAACCTTCATTTAGTTTTCTCAAAATAAATAAAATTGCTAATATCAATTATTAAGTAAATAGCAATAACTGAAATTGCAATTAAATAAAACATGAAAACATGCATTGTATAAATCATTAATTCAAGAACAGCAAAAATTACAAAACTAAAAATTTTAAATCCAATTAGCCACCCCCTACCTTTTCTTAAAAAATATTTCATAACAGGATTTCTTTCTGAAAGAGTCCCGTATTTATATGTGTCTTTTAATGTTAGGATCTCATCAAGAAACCAAAGCAAAGCTAAAAGAACAAGGATTAATATAAAATCAATTATCATATTTTAATGTCACCATTTTTTAATATAACTTTATCTAATTCCTTATTAGTAATTTTATTTTTTCTTTTTTGTAGCGTAGTAAGAAGTTTTTCTATATTATCTGCAAGATATTTTTTGCATTCAGAACAAGTTATTTTCCCGCTTTTGCAAAGCTTTTCTCTCTGCAAAGCTTCTCTTTCATTGTCAAATAATTTTCTTAAATAATCAAAAACAATGCAGTTGTTTGGATTTCCACCTTTTTTTCTGTGCTCTTCAATTGTTCCTCCTCCACCAGTTAAAGCACGCATACATTTTTTCCTAGCAGTTTTTGGAGATTCATTTAAAAATATTGCATATTCAGGTTTTGATTTTGACATTTTTTTACTATCAAGACCTTTTAAAAATTCAGTGTGTATAACTGCTGGTTTTTTTAATTTAAATTTTGGTGCTATATCTCTTGCAATTCTTAAATGTAGGTCTTCATCTGCGCCAATTGGAGTTAAGCTAGAATTATATCCAATTAACATTGGAAGCAAAACATGTGCAGCTTGAACAGCAGGATAAAAATTTAATCCAATATTTGTGTCATCTGTAAATCCATAAGTTGCTTTTGTCATGCTTAATGTAACTTGCCTTGAAAATTTTGCAGCAATTTTATAAATATCTGTAAAAACACTATCAATAATAAATTTTGTTTTCTTTAAATCAAGGCCCATTGCAATAAGTTCTTTTGATAAATCATAAGCTATTTTCTCTCCTTTTTCTAAAGAATCAATTTTTCTTGCAAAGTAACTTTCATCATTTGAAATTGGAATAAAGACAAATACACCATATTTTTTTTGAAATTCAATAACTGATTTAAAATTAAGATAATGACCAATATGTAGCGTAGCGCTAGGATTTGCTCCAGTTGATATTGCGCATTTTTTTCCTAATTTAAGATTTTTTAGATAATCATCAAAATCTCTGTGACTTAATATAAGCTGATTTCTAAATGCAGTAATCTCTTTTGGCAAGTTTTTCACATTTGAAATTGGCTTTGCTCCAAATTTTTGAGCAAGTTTGTCATAGTCTTCTTGAATTGTTTTGATTTTCATTGTCTTAAATTGGAATTCATTTTATAAAAAGAATGGGGTCAGAGGGATTTGAACCCCCACCAGCCGGTTGCTCCCAACTTCATTTCGTGCGCTTGAGCGCAGCGAAACGCACTATTTTGGCATCTTGCCTTTTTCTAAAAGGCAGTCTGGAGCCGGCCGCACTGCCGGATTATGCTATGACCCCAATTTAAAAATACTTAACTCTACCTCCCTATTATTTATTAATTTAAAAAAATTCTCTTTTTGAAAGAAAAGATTCATATGGCTATCTAAAACATACTTAAGCTGTCCAGGGACAATCACCATTAGCCATAATTTACTCAATGAAAATTAGTATAAAAAGTTTGTTATTCAACTTTT
>CAYTAB010000017.1:0-8829 GCA_964435825.1 Candidatus Woesearchaeota archaeon | reverse complement strand
ACCAATCCCTTTCTTTTGAAAAAGAAAGGTCTAGGTGTTACCCCAAAGAAAACAAGATTACATAACTTTAATATCCAAACAATATCTATTTATTCTTGGTGCAAAGTAACCTGTTTTAAATATATTGATAATCTTGATTTTTCTTCCATATTTTTTGCATTCTTCAACTATTTCTTTTTTCATTTCTTCAACTTTTTCTTCATGCTCAAACTGGTAAATATGAATGATTGTTCCTTTTTTTGATACACTAAGAGCTTCTTTTAAGAAATCTTTGGCAGAATGCGGAAGAGGCATTATTATTCTGTCAAATTTTTTCCTGATTTTTAAAATAACTTCATGTGCATCTCCCTCAACTATTTTAACTTTTTTATTTAATTTATTAAGTTTAATATTTTCCTTTAAAAACCTCACAGCATCAGGATTTAATTCATTTGCCCACACCTGAACATTTTTTTTCTTTGCAAATAAAATTGGAAAAGGCCCAACTCCAGCAAACATCACAAGAATTTTCTCATTGTTTTTAATTTGCTTTAGTAATCTTAATCTTTCAGAACTATATCTAACAGAATAATATGCTTTATTTAAATCTATTTTAAGTCTTATATTGTTTTCTTTATGAATTGTTTCTGTTCTTTTTTCCCCAACAATTGGCATTACTTTCCGTATCCGGAATTTACCTAAAGTTTTTTTGCTTCTTTTTGCAACTACTTTAATGTTTTTGTTTGTTCTTTTTAATGTCCATGCAATTGTAGTCTCTACTTTTTTTAAAGAATCATCAAAGTCAATTACTGCAATATCTCCGATAATGTCATAACTGGAATTTACTTTTTCAATTTCATCTTTTTTTAAAACTCCCTGCAATGCTTCTCTAAATGTTTTTGGAGAAGTATCTTTGATTTTTTCAAGATTTCTTTCAACAAGAACTGCATTATATTTTTTTATTAAATGTTCGTCAATTTTTTTCTGAATTGGAATTAACAAAAAGCGTCCAGTTTTTCCAAGTTTTATATTTTTAGCAAATTTTCCTTGTTTTTTTAATTTTGAAATAAGTTCTTCACCAAATTCTTTCTTAACTTTAAGACATTTAACCATTAGTAAATCTTTTATTTCATGCATATCTTTTTAATTTTATGTTTTATTTAGTTGGATTAGGTGTTGCATGGAAAGACATTTCAATAAAAGCTTTGGATATTATAAAAAGTGCAGATGAAGTTTTGCTTGAAGGATATACTTCTATTGCAAATTTTGAAATTAATGATTTAGCTAAACTTATTAAAAAAGACATCCGTGTGCTTTATAGAAACGAAATTGAAGGTAAAAGAACCTTTATTAATGAATCTAAAAAAAAGAATATTGTTCTTTTAGTTTATGGAGACCCACTATCAGCAACAACTCATTTTGAGATGATTCAAGAACTTATTAGGAAAAAAATTCCTTTTCAAATAATTCACTCAAGCTCAATTTTAACTTTAATTAGTGAAACTGGACTTTCACTTTATAAGTTTGGAAAAACAACTTCAATTCCTTTTTGGTCAGACAATTTTCAGCCAGAATCTTTTTTTGATGTTTTTACAGCAAATAAAAGCATTAAAGCACACACTCTTTTTCTTCTTGATTTAGACCCAAAAGCAAAAGAATTTATGTCTCCAGCATATGCTCTTGATATTTTGCTTCAAATAGCAAAAAAGAGAAAGTCTAAGGTATTGACTAAAAAAACTTTGGCAATTGCTTGCTCTAGACTTGGAACAGATAAACAGGAAATTAAAGTTGCAAGTGTTAATGAGTTGCTTAAAAAAAATTATTCTGAGCCACCACATTGTTTAATAATTCCTTCTACGCTCTCAGATTCTGAAAAAGAGTTCCTCTCCTTAAGCACTAAGAAGTAAAGATTTATATATTTGCATATCTAATTTATTTTATGAAAAAATCCTTTAAGGTAGTTTTCTCCTTATTGTTCTTAACAGGATTATTATTTTCAATTGCTGTTGGTTTTGCAGCTCAGGAAACAGCATATACTGTGCCAGATGACGATTCATCAACTTCATTTATAATGAGTATTCTTGTTGATATTCTGGGTCGCGGAGGTATTAATTTTCTAATCACATTTATACTTGTTTTTTCAGTGTCTTGGGCAGCATGGGGCGCTGTTGTTAAAATGAATTCCAAACTTGAAGGTGCAAACACTGCAGGAACAGTTGTTTGTGTTACACTTGGAATTTCTTCAGGAGCTTGGGCATATTTTAATAATATTGAACTCTTTGATAAGCTTCTTGGGCCACATGGTATTATTTTTTCATTAATAGTGCTTTTAGCAGTTGGAACAAAAATAACGATTATGTTACTTGGCGAACATGCTCCTCTTTATAAAAAGCTGTTTTTTATTGGACTTGCAATACTATTGTTTTTTGCATTTGTTGATTCTATTGGTGCATATGAAGCAATGGAAACAGATAGAACTAAATTAACGCAAACAACAGTTAATCAGCCAGATACTATTGGAGCAAGAACACAGGGATTTTTATATAAACTTACAGGAATTGCTTATTTTCTTGGAGTAATTTTTACATTAATTGGCGGAGGAATGTGGTTATATAATTTATTTAAAGGTCTTGGAGGCAAAAAAATAGGTGGCATTTTTAAGAGAAAATCTAAAGATAATCCAATTATTACTGACAAACAAGAAGAAGAAATAAAAGAGCATCTAGAAGAGCAAGGAGATGAAGATACAGAAGCTGCAGTAGAGGAAATTGGTAATAAACTAATTGAAGATACAGATGCTACAATTCAGCCTCAACAAAATGCAATCAAAAATACAGAAAACAATACTGAACAAGTAGAGCAGAGCAGTGAAGCAGAAGAAAAACAAATAAAAGAAGCTCAGGAAGAATCAAAAAAAGGTAATTTTGAAGAAGCATATAAAAAATTATTAAATAATAATCAGGAACAGATAAGAGCGCAGGCTATTGAAAAAATTTATGAAAGTGCAAAATATTTAAAGGCATTTTCAATCAGAGATTTTAAAAGCGAACAATATGGTGTGACTGCGCTGTATAGAGAATATAGTGAAGAATCTAGAAGAATTATTTTAGAAATTGCAAAAAAAGAATTAGAAAAACTAAATAAGAAATTTGGAACAAATTACACTTATGAACAATTAAAATCAAAATACAAATCAATTAATGCACTAACAAATTGTGCAGGAAAACACCTTGGCAGATTTTTCAAAAAATTAAGAAATGATAAGCGAAAAATTGTAAAAGAAATTATTGAAGTAAACACTTTAACTGAGAAGTCAGCTATTCTGGTTCAAGAATATTCACAGACTAAAAAATACTTAATTGAGCAACTTAAGCCAATTGTAGAACAGAATGTGCACTCTAGTACTTTTGACAGAGGAGATTTAAAAGAAGGCTTAAAAAAACTGACAAAAATGAATGGAGAATTAATAAAAATAAATAGGGAGTGCAGAAAAAAACTTCAGTTTGCAAACAAAAAACATATTGAATCAGAACGAGAAGCTAGACATTTTGTAAATAAAGTTTTAAAGAAAGAAATCAGAAAATGTTTTTCAGCAATTAGTGAAGTTATTGCTCTTGAAGTAAAAGCTAGTAAAAATAAGTAAAACTTTATATTTCATGAAAGAGGTAATATACTATGGCAGTACCAACATTAACAAAGGCAATTGAACTTGCAAAGAATTTTGGATTCTTTGATACAGTTCTTCCATTTCTTCTTATTTATGCATTAGTTTATGGAATTTTAAATGTAAGTGGTATTTTTGGCAAAAAAGATGAGACAAAATATAATGTTAATGCAATTAATGCAATTATCTCATTTGTAATTGCATTCCTGGTTATTTCTACAACAAAAGTAGTTCAGGTAATTAATAGTATTGTTCCAAGCACTTCTGTATTGCTTGTAATTGCTCTTATGGCAATGCTTTTACTTGGAATTGTTGGATTTCCAACTAGAGATTATTTTGGAGACCGCCAAAGTAAAAGCGCCAAATGGCTTGCAGCTATTTTAATGCTTATATTTGTAGGTGTTTTATTCTACTCTTTTGGATTTAATGTTTTAGAGCAATTTAATTTAAATCCTGATTCAATACAGCAAGTATTTACGCAGCAATTTTTTGAATTATTAATTGCATTTGGTTTATTAATTGGATTGCCAGTTATAGTTGTGTATATAATAACTAAAAGTAAAAAACCTTTGTCTTGAATATGGCATCTTTTTTAAGCGGACTAACACTTTTTGAAAATCTGGGATTTATTTCTATTATTGTTCCCTTATTATTAATAACTGCAGTAGTTTATGCTCTTTTACAAAAAACAACTATTTTAGGACAAAATAGTGCAGTAAATATGATAATTGGTCTTTTAATTGGACTTATATTTGTATCTGTTTTGCCAATTTCTATTTTTTTAAATAAAGTTGTTGCTTTTGGAGCAGGTGTTCTGGTTGTAATTATGATATTATTAATGCTTATTAGTTTTATTGGCGGAGGAGCATCTTTTCAAAATGTTGCAACTCCAATTGTTGGATGGATTACTTTTTCAGTGACGCTTGTTGGAATCTTGATTATTCTTATTGGCTCAATTGATGCAATTAATCCAGTTAAAGAATATGAATATATGAATGGAAACATGTCTGCTGAAGAAGCATCAGAATATGCTTCAAATCCAACACAGGGTTTTTTACACCAAACGATTTTAAATCCTGTAGTGTTATCTTTAATTTTAATGATAGTTATTGCAGGATTAACAGCATATTTTATTGCAAGGTCAAGCTAGCAAAATCTCTTTCTTGCATTATTTAGTTCTTTTTTAGTTTTGTAAAATCTCAGAATTTCATCTGCAGTTTTAGGACCAATGCCTCTTGCAAGAAGCAGTTCTTTTCTAAATTCAGCTTGGTTTTTAGTTGGTTTAGAAAAATCCAGAACATTAAAAACATCTGTCTTTTTTTCAAGCCGTTGAATAAGCTCTTTTTCAGGATTATATGTATTTACTTGTTTTTTTTTAAAAATCTGCTCTTTTGTTACTTTTTCTTTTTTTGTTTTTTTTATTATTTCTTTAAAATCTTTTAAATCTGATGTGAATTCAGGAATAAGTTTTTCAAACACCTTTCCAACTGCTTCAAGTTCAGAATTAACATTTTTTATATTTTTATTATACTCTCTGACTTTTGTTAAAACTGCACTTTCAATATTATTGATTCTTTCATTAACTGCAGCAACCTGTGAAGATAAGCCACTTATTTTTTCAATTATGTCGCTTCGTATTTTTTCAAGCTCTTTGACTTCTTTTTTAATTTCCTTCATCTTGTCTTCAATAATTGAATTTGCAATTTTTTCTAAATCTTCAGTAAATAATTCAATTTCATCTTCCTGCTCTTCATCATAATCTTTTGGTTTTGGAGGTGCGATTAATGGTTGCTGGATTGCTGTTGGTGCTGAAGGTAGTGGTGCTTGCAAAGGTACTGACTGCGGTGTTTGTTGCATTGGTTGCTGAAAAGGATTTGGCGCAACACTTTGTTGAGGTCTAGCAGGTGTTAATTGTGATTTTTGAATATTTTGCATTTGTTCTGACATCGAAGGCATATTCTTAGAATAAGCACTATCAAAATTTGTAGGTGGTAAAGGTGGTAAATCTGCATCTAACTTTTTCTTTTCAAAGACCATTTATTCTTCCTCCAACTCCTGAGTATCAAGATCTTTTTGTTGTTCTTTAATAAGATCTTTAACTTCTTTTTTCGTTACATAATCTAATGGGTTAAGAAAATATAAATACCTTTCGAGAACTTTAAGTTGCTGTTTTGTTGCAAAATCATTAAACTTATCTGCCATTTGAGATATATCTTCTTCAAGTTCAGTCATGCTATTTCGAAGTTCTCGGTTTTTTTCATGTAGCTCTCTAATTTCCTTTAAAACAGCTTTGTTCTTTTCAATAAAATTATTTTCAATTAAGTTTATATGGTCGCGAAGATTATCAATTCTATCTTCAATTAAACTAAGCCTTCGCATTAATGTTGATGCATCCATTTCACAAACTATAAATATCCTCTTTATGTATTTTACATTAGAATAATCTATTAATTAAACTTATGTAACTTATATAGAATAGTAAACACTCTTTAAATAAATGAGTTTAGATTAAGCATATGAAAATAAAAACACATTCAACTTTGCTTAACAACTCTAAAAATGTAAAAAATGAAACCAAACTATGAAGTTGTAAATGAAGGCAATTTTCGAATTTTAAAAATAGATTACTCATCTGAAACTCAAATTCCGAGCATTGAAAATAATGCTTTTTGTATGTCTTCAACAATCAACATTCTTATGAAAACAGGACCTGTTGATAAAATTGAGTTTAAGCAAAGAGAGAGTTTTATTTATGATGAATCTCAGACGCGGATTTTATATGAGATTGTGGATTTAATAAAAGAGCTTTCTGATGAGAAAAATATCTTCTCTGAAAAGTATCTTGGAGAAGTTTATTGCCCAAGTTGTTTTCCAGATAGATATAATCTTCTACGAATAATTGTTTTGTTAGAGTTAAGGGAAGATCCAATTGGCGCATATATTCATCTTATTGAATCTTTAAGAAAAGAAAAAGTAAAAGCAAAAACTCCGCTTGCAAGATGCAAGAATTGCGGTTTTACAAATGAGAGATTTATTAAGACCCTGACATTTTTAAAAGAAAAGCTTGGCGAAACTTTACTTATTAAAGAGATAAAAGACAGGATTTCAGAATATTCACCAACAGATAGAACTATCTATACTGAAGTTTTTTCATCTCAAATTCGGCCTTCTTTTCTATATACAAAAGTTGCAACAACTTATCCTCCAAATGCAGAAGAGATAGATTCTTATTCAGTTTTTGATTCAGATGTTGTTATTCTAAAAACAAAAACAGATACAAGACCAATATATCACATAATCCCCCCAGAATATATGTTAAGAGAAGATGATTATCTGATTTTAAGTGAAGCAAGAGAAATTGTTGCAAAACATAAACCAACAAAGTCTGAATTTTTAGATTCTCAAAGAGCAAGGCAAGTTTTCTTTAATGTTGAAAAAGATTTACTTAAAGATTTGTTTAAAAACCGAGGCATTACTATTAAATATGATCTGCTTGAAAGACTAGCAAACATCCTTGTTAGATATACAATTGGTTTTGGAGTTATAGAAACTCTTCTTTCAGATCAAAAAATTCAGGATATTTCAGTTAATGCACCTGCATCAATGAATAAGGTTACAATTATCCATGAAGATTATGGAGAATGCTTGACTAATATTGAGGTAACTCCTCGCGATGTGGAAAACTGGGCAACAAAACTTAGACTTCTTTCAGGAAGGCCTTTTGATGAAGCAAATCCAATTCTTGATACAGAACTTTTGATTCCAAAAGCAAGAGTAAGAGTCTCAGCAATTCAGCAACCACTTTCTCCATCAGGTATTGCATATTCATTTAGAAGACATCGAAGTAGCCCCTGGACATTACCATTATTTATAAAAAATAAAATGCTTTCACCTCTTGCTGCAGCTACGCTGTCTTTTTTAATTGATGGCTCGCGAACATTTATGGTTGCTGGAACAAGAAGTGCTGGAAAAACATCTTTGCTTGGCGCTTTTTTAGTTGAAATAATGCGTAAACATAGAATGATTACTGTGGAAGATACTCTGGAACTGCCTGTTTTTGAACTAAAAAAACTTGGTTATGATATTCAATCTTTAAAAGTAAAATCTTCATTAAGCACAGAATCTTCAGGTTTAACTGCATCACAAGGAATTCGTTCTGCATTAAGGCTTGGTGACTCTTGCTTAATTGTTGGAGAGGTTCGCAGTACAGAAGCAATTGCTCTTTATGAAGCAATGAGAGTTGGTGCATTAGCAAATGTTGTTGCAGGAACAATTCACGGAGATTCGCCATATGGAGTTTATGACAGAGTTGTTAATGACTTAAAAGTTCCAAAAACAAGTTTCAAAGCCACAGATATAATCGTAGTAGTTAATAATGTAAAGTCTGCATCAGGATTAAGCAGCAAGAGGCGTGTAACAAGAATAACTGAAGTAAGAAAAGAATGGGAAAATGACCCTTTGCTTGAAAATGGGTTTGTTGATTTATTTAGATATAATCCAAAAACAGATACCCTAGAACCAACAGAAGCTCTTTTGCAGGGAGATTCAGAGGTTTTAAAGTCAATTGCTGGAAATGTAAAAAAATGGGCAGGTGATTGGGATGCTGTATGGAAGAATATTACTCTGCGAGCTAAAATTAAAGAAGACTTAATCAATATTGCAGAAAAATTAAATCGCCCAGACTTGCTTGAAGGAAAATTTATTGTTGAAGCAAATGATATGTTTCATACAATTTCAGATAATGAAGAGACAGATACTAAAATTTATTCTGAGTGGAAAAACTGGCTTAAAATAAGGCTTACAGGTGAGTCTGACAGGTAATCGAATCAGAGTTTCAATGCCGTTCTTCCTTTTCTTTAGAAAAGAAGGCAAGTTTCCAAAAGAAACCTTTTCCGCAGCCGCTTTTTCTAAAAGGGGCTTGTAGCTTTTCCGCAGCCGCTTTTTCTAAAAGGGGCTTGTGAAGACCTTTTTTAAAGGGATTCATTATATAATAAACTATATAATTAATTATAGCTTCTGTTTATTATGGCTTTTGATGAAAAATCTCTGCGAAAAGAATTAGCTAAAAAGCAAAAAGAATTTTCTGAAAAAATCCAAGAAGAACTAACACCTGATAAAAAAGGCACTGGGGGAAATTACTCTCGTGAATATGTGCAGTTTAGAAATTCAATGAGAGATAAAAAATA
>CAYTAB010000016.1:0-12527 GCA_964435825.1 Candidatus Woesearchaeota archaeon | reverse complement strand
TTCATTATTCCAATTTCTTTTGTTCTTTCAAGAACAGCAGTATACATTGTATTCATAATTCCAACAGACCCTACTAACAAAGAGATTCCTGCAACACCCACAAGCACGAGATTTAAAATGCCTAAAATGTTATTAACTCTCTCTAAAATGTCGTTTGAAGTCATAACAAGCAAGTCTTTATCTTTTCGTGCCCGATCTAATTTATTCTGCGCTTTTTCAGCTGCAGTCTCAACATCAACTCCTGCATGAGTAAAAGCCATTATTGACATTATTTCATCATTTCCAGAAATCTCAGCTAACTCATCCCGAGTAAAATACATTGTCATATCATCTTGATTGCTTCCAACAGATTCAAGAATTCCAATTACTACATATTTTTTATCATTAATTTCAATTCGATTCTTAACATAAAGTTCATCATCAAATGCCTCATGTGCTAGCAAATGGCCAATAACTATTGCATTATCTTCTTGTTTTTCCAACCAGCGACCAGATTCAAATTTAAGTCCCATTTCTTCTAAAAGTTCTAGATCAGACACTTCAAATGAAGCAGCATAAGCATATACTTCTTCTCCATGAAACTTTGCCTTTATTTGAGTATATGTCATAGGCACTACTTCCCTAAACTCGGGCATTGTTTCTAAAAGTTTTACATCATCATCTGAAATAAAATGTGATGAACCAAAAGAAGCAGGTCCTTGAAAATTAGCTGGAACAACCATTACCAGTGTTGTTCCAAAAGACTCAAACTGTTCTTCAATTGAGTTTGAAAGAGACTGGCTCAAAGTTAAAAGAGAAGTTATTGCTGCTATTCCAATAACAATACCAATTACAGTAAGCCAGCTACGTAATCTTCTATGCATTATGCTTCTTACTGCAATTCGAAAATATTCAATAATCTGCATTCTATTTATTTCGCTTTTTTAGTATTTTTTTAGTAATTCTATATGCAATAAATCCAAGTATTACCAAAGCTGCTGCAATTACATATAATGTATAGTTTGGTTTTGGTTGAATTAAACCATATTTTAATAAATCATCTTGAGAGTAAACGCGTAATGTTAATGTCTCTGATTCAAAATAATCTTTGTTATTTTCGTCGCTGTATTCTACAGTTAAAGGAAGGTTGATTTCTTTTGTTTGCTCTTGTTCAGGATTTTCAGGTCCTTTAAAATAGATGTCATAAATTGCAGTTTCAAAATCATCTGATTCTAATTCACCAACATAAATTTCTGCAGGAGATAATATAATAAAGTCATCTGTTTCTCTTAAAGTAACTGTTAGGAATTTTGTATCAAGTTGGCCGCGATTTACAATATTTAAGGTAATCTTCTCTTTTTGATTAAATCCAATTGCTTCAGCTTCTTCAATTCCTAATCTAATTTTTGGAGTTCCGCCAGTTTTTACATTAATTGTAAGAGTTGTTTTTTTTACTTCTTTTGTGCATTTTTCATCTTTACATACAATAAATTCCAAGTCATAATCTCCTTCATTTGTGTTTTTACTAACAAAAAGTTTATAATCAAGAATTTTGCTTTCTCCTGGAGAGATAATTCCAGTTTCTTTGGTTAATTTTGCGCCAGGAAGCAATATAAACGGGTACTCTGGATTAACTTTAACATAGGCGTTTTCAAGTTGCTCATTTCCCTGATTTTGAACAGATATCCAGACACGCAAGTTATTATCTGGCTCTGCAGGAAGCGGATCATAGTTATTAAGTAAAATTTTCACATCAGCTTCATCTGACATAAGAGCTGAATTTGCAATAGGCATAATCAGCAATAGCAATCCAAATAAAAGCAAATTAATTTTGTTTTTCATTTTCAATTCTCCCATCTTTTAAATAATATATTTTTTCCCCCTTAACTAGTTTTTCAAAACGAGGATCATGAGTTACAATAATGATTGTTTTATTTTTATTTTTATGCAAGTTAATTAAAAGATCTATTATTTTAAAACCTGTTTTTGAATCAAGATTACCTGTTGGTTCATCTGCAAGAACAATTTCTGGGTCATTTGCAAGTGCACGAGCAATTGCAACTCTTTGCTGTTCTCCACCTGAAAGTTCTGATGGTCTGTGAGATTTTCTAGAATGCAAACCAACCAAAGCTAATAACTCTTCAGCTTTCTGATCTCGATCTTCTTTTGATATATCTTGAAAAGCCATAGTTAGAGCTACATTTTCAAGTGCAGTTAAACTTTGGATTAAATTAAATTTCTGGAAAATAAATCCAATTTTCTTACCCCGAATTTTAGCAAGTTCAGATTCTTCTAAACTTGAAATATTTTGATTATCAAGAAAAATTTTTCCCTTAGTTGGAGTATCCAAACATCCAATCATATTCATGGCAGTTGATTTTCCACTCCCACTTGGCCCCATTACAACTACAAACTCGCCCTGATTGATTTTAAGATTTAAACCTTTTAATGCAGGAACTTCAACTTCGCCCATTTTATAGATCTTCCAGACATCTTTTATTTCTACTAAAGTTTTTCTTGATGTTGTTTTTCTTTTTGATGTTTGTTTCATTTTAAGTAAAATCAATAAGTTTCAAGTATAAGAAAGTTATCAATAAGCATATAAAAAGATTTATAAATGCCTTTAATTGAAAAATAACATGGTAAGTGTTCAGTTTATTGCATATACTTGTGAAAATAAATTTGGTTTAAAATTCCATAGCAGAAATTACTGCGAATGTGCTAATATACTTACAACTTCCTTTTATGGTGAAATCAAAGAAGTTCCATTGCATGTTGAAGAATTTTTAACAATTAATGATAAGCAATTTGCAAAAGAATAATTTTAATAGTATTATTTTAAAATAATAAATATGTTTGGAAAACTTTTGATTGTTGGGTTAATTTGTGCTATATCTGGAGGACTTTTGCTTTCATTTAATGTTCCTTTTGCATCAGATTATGGCATTTATATCTTAGTGGGAGGTGTTGCTCTTACTGTTTTATCTATTAGTTTCTGGATTTTGAAGAAAATTTGGGAGAAAAAAGGAGAATCAAAAGAAAAGGGAAAGATTGCCAACTTAGTCAGCGGAGCATTTAACAAAGTTGGAAAAAGTGTAAGTAAGGTTTTCAAAGGTGTAAAAAGACTATTTTATTTTTTACAATCTTTAAAGGAGCAACTTATTAAGGTTAAAGAACTTTTCCAGCAGAATGAGAAAGAAAAAGCTGTTAATGAATTTAAGAAGATAAAAGTTCAAGAGTTAGATAAAAAATTCAATAAGGAAAAAATGCGCCTTAAAAAAATGGGGAAGAAACTAAAGTTTGCTTCTCTTAAAAGCAGAAAAAGTGGAAAAGATGCTGAAAAAGAATTTGGCGAAGAAATGAAGCAAGAACTTGGAGATGAAATTAAAGAAGAAATAGATGACAAAGCAAAAGATGAGCTTGGTAAAAAAGATGTTGCTGCAGAGAATATATTAAAAAATTCAGAAAAAGCTAAGAAGAAATTTGGTAAGATTTCTGAAGAATTTAAGAAAATGCGAGAAGAGCTTGTTCAAAAACAATTTCAGGTCCATTTAATTGCATTTAAAAACCAGAAAGCAAAGATTATAGAGCTAGAACAAATAATTGCTAAATTCAAAGATTATTTCTCAAAACTTTCAAATTATATTAATGGAAAGCAGCCAGAACAAATTGCAAGTGAACCGATTATAAAAGGACTTGATTATTTAATTAGTTTAGTTGATCAAATGGAACAAAACCAAAAAGAAATGGCTAAAGTAATTACTACAGAAAAAAATACTGCTGAAAACATTAAGGAAGAAGCTGAAGAGATTGCTGAAAAGCTTCATGAAGAAATTGAAGAAAAATCTGAGCAAACAGCAGAAGAAATAGAAAAACAGGTTGATACTGGAAAAAAAGAACTTTCTATCTAAGTAAAGTAAAAATTAGATAAATTTAATCAAAACTCATAATGCGTTCTTTAAAATCATTTTTACATAAAAGACAAACTCTGCTGCGAGTATGCTGGTCAAGAATTTTCCATCCAAGTTCATTTGCTAGTTTCTCTGAAAAATCAAGAATATCTTTATGATATGGCATATTTTCTTTTTTCATTCTTTTTCGAGAATATCCCATCCACATATATGCTTTGACTTCAACCATTGTTTTTTCATCAGAACCAGCTGCTTTTTTTATCAGCTCTGCATATTGTTTTACATGAGAATCATTCATTCCCTTTATTAATGTAATTCTAAGAACTTTTCTGCAGTTTAATTTTGGAAGAAGTTCAAGAGTTTGATTTATTTTTCTCCAAGAATTTTTAATTAGAGGAATATTAATTTGTTTATGCTCTTTTTCTTGAGGCGTATCAATTGAAATATATAGTTGTGTTGGTAAGGCGTCTTTTTTTTGTAAAGTTTTTAACATTTCAGGTACAGAACCATTTGTTACTAAAAAAGTTGTTTTTCCAAGAGAATGAAGTTCTTGGATTAATTCTGGCAGTTTTGGATAAAGTGTTGGTTCTCCTGTTAATGATATAGCAAAATGCATTGGTTCCTGTGCTTGTTTAAATTTTAACTGATTAATCTTTGCATTACCGCCAAAACCAGATAGTTTTCTTCTTTGTCCAATAATGCATTGCTCAATAATTTCTTTAGGTTCATCAACATCATCAGGCATCACAATTCCCTGATTTAATTCATGGGGACGCCAACAATAACGGCATTTGAAATTGCAATAACCTGTTGCAGGAGACATTTGACAACACATATGACTGCGTATTCCATAAAATTGTTGCTTATAACAAACACCCTCATCTAATAAACTTTTTTTAGTCCAAGAACAAATTTCAAGAGCAGTATGCTTTCCAACAATTTCATAATGCATTTTTTCCAATGCTTGTTTAAGATTTGATTTCATCTTCAAGAGTAGAATAATTTAATTGAGTATTGCTAGATATATCTTTTTCAGAAGAATTTAATGCTTTTCCAAGAATCCATAAAGCTGTTGAACTAAAAAATAAAATTCCTAAATCTGCGATAACTGTATATAATACAGAATCATTAGCAATAAATGAACCTTCCTTAATGTATGTACTAATTTCATAAGCTGAGGTTATTCCTGCGCCAATTCCTAAATTTGGTAAATATTTTTCAAGCATAATATCTTAAATTCAATAAATCTTTTAAGATTTGTCTTTTTTGCTAAAATTCGGTTTTATATTATAGAGATTCTTATATGTTCTTTTTTTGTGAAATGGTGAAGAAAGCCCTTTAAAATTATATTTATAACTTTTTATTTTATCATTAAGTATATCGATTATGTGTTTTCTAAATACTTTTCTATAGTTTGCATAAATTCTATGTATAACTTTTTTCTCAGGTATTTTTTTGATTTTTGAAATCTCAGATATTACTTTAACAATCTCATGCGGAGATTTGCAAACAAAAGGATAATCTGTTTCAACAAAAAGGCGCTTTAGTGAGACTTTTTCTACAATTTTTTGCATATTCTCATTTCTGAAAACAATTGGATTAATACCAAAATAAAAGCGTTTGCTTAGTGTTTGAGCAATTTCTGGTTGTCCTGTAAAAGAATGTAAAATCACCTTTCCCCTAAAATTCTTTTTTATTAAATCAATTGTATGTTCTTCAGCATATCTTGAATGAACAATAACTGGTTTTCTGATTTTTTTTGCAAGTTTGAGCTGTTTTATGAAAATTTTTTTATGTCTCTCATGTTTTGATTTTGGCACAATTTTAAAATCGAGCCCAATTTCTCCAACAGCAATTATTCTATCTTTTTGAGATTTAATATACTCCAATTCAGCTTCAACCTGATTGTCTGATAAATTTTCAAGTTCAGTTGGGTGAATACCATTAGCTGCATCTATAAAATCATATTGCTCAGATAATTTAATTGCAAATCTATTTGAAATTGGATTAAGTCCATTAACAATAATCCTTGCATTTATTCCCTGATATTGCTTTATTGCTGCCTCATAATTAATTGGTGATAGATGGGAATGAATATCAATTATCATAATTAAAAGAAAAAAATTCAAGTTTATATAATTATACTTTTATTTCAGTTATTATTCTAGTAAGAGATTTGTGAACTAACCAAAAATCCCTTTTCTTAAAAAGAAAAGTTATTTTATTCCCAAAAGAATTTTAGATTAAAGAATTTAGAAACTAAACAATAACTAAACAATAATTTCAGTTATTATTCTAGTAAGAGATTTGTGAACTAACCAAAAATCCCTTTTCTTAAAAAGAAAAGTTATTTTATTCCCAAAAGAATTTTAGATTAAAGAATTTAGAAACTAAACAATAACTAAACAATAATTTCAGTTATTATTCTAGTAAGAGATTTGTGAACATACCAGTTAAATTCTGAAACAACATTATAGTTTGATAGATTAATTTTAAGAAAATCTGGGCGGATGAAAATTATTGAATGATTTTTCTTAACAACTTTTTCTGCTTCAGCTAAAAAAGAAGTATATAATTTTTTGATTGTTTTTCCAGCAAGAGTTGATGCGCGGCCATATGGAGGGTCTGTTACAATTGCATCAACTTTCTTTGAGAAAATTGAGGATAGATTGGTTGCATCTGCAATCAAAATCTGCCAGTCTTTTCCCTCTTTTAATTTATATTCTCTTGAGTAAAATCTTAAATTCTTTTTTGCTTTTTGAGATGATTTCCAATCAATATCAATTCCAATTGCTGGAATTTTAAGAATTGTAGATTCTAAAACAATAGAACCTGTTCCGCAAAAAGGGTCAACAACCTGTGATTTTGCATTTGAAAGATTAATTAAAAGTCTTGCTAATTTTGGTTTTAGTGCTGTTGGATGAAACTCTGGTTTTGATTGCGGAAGCCTGTTATTATATTCGCGGGATTTTCGCTCCCAGATGCAATAATCATCAAGATATGCTTTTTTTATTCCAGCACTTCTTATACACAAGTCAATTATTTTTTGAGGTTTTAATTTTTTTTCAATTAAAATATGTTTTCCATCAAGAACTGATTTGCAATTAAATAATATCTCTGCCTCTCTTTTAAATGCAAGAATGCTTTCTGCAGAAATACGTAACTTAATCATAAACTAGAAAAGGAAAAAAAGATTAAAAAACTATTTCTTTTTTGATAAGAGCATTTTTTCAATCTTTTTGTCTCTTTCAATTTCATTCTCAAGCATATGTTCTATTTTCTCATCCATTCTTGATAATTTTTTATCTAATAAAACAATATACCTTAGACTCCAGACAATTCCTATTAAAAGACCTAAAATTGCTCCATTTAATACTAAATCCCCAACACCTATAGCCATATTAAATTAATCCTCCAAATTTCGTATTTCACTATTTTCTTGATTTTCTTCTTCTGCCCGATGAACTGTTGCAAAAGAAGGAGTTGCTACAATAAAGTCTTCTCCAAATCCTGCAATATCACCATTGTTTGCAGAAATAGTTTTCTTTAATTTTTCAATAGCTCTTTTCAAAGACAATCTATCTTTTTCTCTTAATGGCGAAATGTTAATTATTGCAATTGTATATCCATCTCGAATTGCACTTATTACATCTTTGATGTCTTCAAACCTTTCAAGTTTGAAAGGTCTAATATTTATTTTTGCCTTTGATTGTTTAACATCAGCTTCAAGTTCAACATATTCATCTCCAAGCTCAATTTCCTTGTCTTTTCTTCCGAACATGCCTGATATGTTTTCTAAAATTTTTGGTTTACTCAGTTTGACCATATATCTCACCTTTCTGTAAGTAAATAAGATTATGCATAATAAAAGTTTTTTGCTTGAAGAGTGGTTACTTTAACAAACTCTCTAAAAGCGAGGTTAAATTCCAGATTTGAGTTCTTGCAAATTGAGATAGGTTTGGATCAAGTGAAAGGTCTTCAATGCTTTGCATTGCAGAATCAACTTTTATACCAAGTTCAATAGTTTCGTCTTGAAAAGTTGCCTTAATAATTTCCAGAGAAGCTTTAACATTTCTTGGAACTGCTGAATTTTCACAGATTTCTTCAATTAATTCCAATATTTCTATTAGCTCTGATTCTGTCATTTTTCTCCTATTTTTTTGAAAGTTGTGCTGTTAAATCTGCTTGAAGCTGCTCGATTTTTTGTCGTGTTGATTTTTCCTGTTTTTCAATGCTTTTTACTCGAATATCTAATTCTTCTTTTCTTTCTTTTAAATTTTTCTTTACTTCTGAAGCAGATTTTTCAATCATTAAACTTCCAAAAATTTTGAAAACAGTTTTATCTGTTGGTTTTATTTCTGCAAGAGCATTTTCAATCTCAAGTTTTTCAATTTGAACTTCCTGTAATTGAGATGAAAAAGTCTGAAGTCTTTGTTGAAGAACCTGTAATTGCATTATCTGTTCTTGAAGTTTATTTTGAATTTCCTTTGCCATTTTTAAGTTCCTTCCATGCTTTTTCAATAAGTGAAATTAGGCTAGTTAGTGAAGAAGTTACTGCTCTAAAAGCAGTTGCATCTTCAGCTTTCACATTTATTATAAGTTGATTTTTTTTAAGTTTCAGATCATAAGTTGCCCGCGCAGTTTTAAAATCTATTTCAGGTTCAAGCGCCTGTTTAATTGCATCTAATAGTTCAGGATCTGAACTTATTTCAATTTTAGTGTTAAACATATTATCTTGCTTTTACTTTTTTAATAATTGCAGGCCTAGATTTAACAATTATTCTTGAACCGCAATATTGGCAAATAACTCTTCTTTTAATGTTTTTCGAATCAACTTCTTTTCCACATTCAAAACATTTGTATGCCATTTTAAACCTTAATTTCAGGAGAGTATGCTTTTGCTGCAAACTTTGATTTACAATTGTCACAATACCAAATTCCAGAAGCGAGTCTTTTTACACTTTTCTTATAGCAAAACGGACATTTATGTTTTTTCTTTAAAATAGATTCTACTTTTAAAATTCTTTTTTTAATACCAAAACCGTATCTGCTTCCATATCTTCCTGTTGAACCAAGTTTTTTGAGAGCCATCTTTTCTCCTTTTACTTTCAATTAATTTTAAGAGTATTTAAAAAGTTTGTTATTGGCGAGGAATTTATATAATTTATGTAATCTTTAATAATTATTAAGCTAAATAAAGTTTTCTAGTTTCTGAGTAATAAGTAAGTTAGAGAAAAACTGAACTTAAAAGATAGTAAAACGCGCTGGCGGAAAACAAAAAGACTTGAAAAAAGTTTCATCAAAAAATTAGTTTCTTTTCGAGAACATTTTCTTTTTTAAAGAAAAGGTTCAAGCGCCGAGAGAGGGATTTGAACCCTCATACCCATACGGGAACAAGCTTTCCAGGCTTGCGCAGTACCAGATTGTGCCATCTCGGCATACTTTGATGTTGACTCAAAGTCTTTAAAAAGTTTCTTTAATTTATTTAAAAAATCTGCTGTTTTTAAATCTTTGAAATTTTTATCTCAAATTTCTGTAACAAATATTATATTTATTTAGGTTATAAATCTAGTATGTTAAATAAATCAGAAGCAATTAAAAAATTTAAGAGATTTATTAATTCAATAGATAACAAAGACATTATTGCAGTGCTTCCAGATACTGATGTTGATGGGTTTTCTTCTGGAGTTTTAGTATATAAGGGTCTGGAAAAAATAAAAGGCAGAAAGCCAGATATTTTACAATTTCAACATGTAAGAAATTGCTTTACAGATGATTCAATTGAATATTTTAAAAAAAGAGGAGTTACAAAAATTATTGTTACAGACCAGGCATATGATCAAATACCTGAACAAATTAAAGAGGTTGAGGATTTTGCAGATATTTTGATTATTGACCATCATCAGTTTTATAATGATGTTAACTCAAACAAAACAACATTAATTAAAGCTACAATGCTTAATAAAAAAATAGATGGGTCGCAGTATTGCGCTTCTAAGATGGTCTATGATTTGTTTTCAGAGATAGTTGATATGTCTGAATTCAAATGGATTGCTGCATTGGGAATTTTATCTGATATGAATACTGAAACATATCTGGAATTTATTAAAGATGTTTTAAAAAAATACAAAATCAGATATAGAAAAAATTTATTTAAAACTGAATTTGGAAGAGCAGCTGAAATTTTATCATCAGCTAATGCAGTTTCACCTCCAAAATTTCAACAGAGTTTTGAAATATTATACACTGCCCAAAATATTTATGATATCTTAGATTCAAAATTAGCTAAACTATGGAAAAGAGTTTATGAAGAAGTTGAATATTATGTAAATAATTATCAAGAATTTGCAGAAGAATATCCTGAATTTAATTTGATTTTTATTGAAACAAAAACGCAATTTAGAATAAACAGTATACTTATTAATATTTTAAGCAATGAAAAGTTTCCAGAAAAAATATTTGTAATATATAGTGAGCCAAACAATCACGGATATATTAAAGTATCTGCTAGAAATCAACTTGCTGGAAAAAATAAAAAAGGAATAAAAGTCAATGCTATGCTGGAGTATGCTGTAAAAGATCTTGAAGATGCAGTTGCTGGTGGGCACATGCCTGCAGCAGGTGCAAGTATTAAAAAAGAAGATTTGAATATTTTTAAAAAAAGAATAATTGAATTTGTAAAAAAGAAAAATGGTATATAAATATTTTGAGCATTTAGCAGACTGTGGTATAATTGGAATTGGAAATTCTATTGAAGAAAGTTTTGAAGAAGCTGCAAAAGCAATGTTTAATTTAATGACAAATATATCAAAACTGCAAAAAACAAGAAAAGTAAAAATAAGTGTTTCTGCAAGCAACAATGCAGAACTTTTTGTTGAATTTCTAAATGAGCTTTTATCTTTAGCTGATTTAAATGGAATAATGTTTTGTGATTTTAAAATCAAAATAGAAAAAGATAATCTTGAAGGCTTTGCATTTGGAGATAATGTTTCTAAAAAAATGGAATTAAAACAAGAAGTTAAAGCAGCAACATACTCTCAACTAGAAATTAAAAAAGAAAAAGGTAAAATTATTTCAAAAACTGTTGTAGATTTGTAAAATGAAAGAAGTGAAAAAAAACCTATGGGAAATCAAGGAAAAAGGAATGAATGTTCCAGCTAGGATTTATGCTAATAAATATGTTCTTGAACTTATTAAAAAAGAAAGCAGTAATTGGAATTCTTTAATTCAGCTTAAGAATGTTGCAAAGCTTCCAGGAGTTTTAAAATATAGCTTAGCAATGCCAGATATTCATCCTGGATATGGTTTTCCAATCGGAGGGGTTGGTGCATTTGATCTTAAAAAAGGCGTTATAGTAATGGGTGGAATTGGCTATGATATTAATTGCGGAGTTAGAACAATGAGAACTCCGCTTATGTTTGAAGAAATTAAAAATAAAAAACAATTAATTGCAGATGCATTATTTAAAGAGGTTCCTGCAGGATTAGGTGTTAAAGGAAAAGTAAACCTGTCTTTTGAAGAAATTGATGACTTGCTTTTAAATGGCGCAGAGTTCTCTGTAAAAAATGGTTTTGGGTTAAAAGAGGATTTAAAGTTTATTGAAAACAATGGAAAAGTTAAAGGTGCTCTGCCAAAACAAGTTTCTCAAAGAGCAAAACAACGGCAGTTTAAGCAACTCGGGACTCTGGGAAGTGGAAATCATTATTTGGAAGTTCAGATTGTTGATGAAATTTTTGATAGTGCTGCTGCAAAAGCATATGATATTAAAAAAAATCAAGTCTTGATTTCATTTCACTGTGGTTCAAGAGCTCTTGGCCATCAAATCGGCATAGATTGGACAAAAAAACTCGCAGACATAGTTAAAAAATATAATATAAAAATTCCAGATAAGGAGCTTGTATGTGCTCCAATTAATTCAAAAGAAGGCAAAGAGTATTTTGGAGCAGTTGTTGCTGGAATCAATTGCGCATTTGCAAACAGGCAAGTAATTGCTCATTATATTAGAAAAGTAATTTCAAAGCAAACAGGAATTAAAGAAACAGATATCTCTACTTTATATGAAGTAGCGCATAATACTGCAAAAATAGAAGAGCACATTATTGATGGAAAAAAGAAAAAAGTTTTAGTTCATAGAAAAGGTGCTACTCGCGCTTTTGGTCCTGGGCAAAAAGAACTTCCAAAAGAATATCAACAAGTTGGTCAGCCTGTTTTAATTGGCGGCACAATGGGTACAAGTTCATATATTTTACGCGGAACTGAAAAAGCAATGCAAGAAACTTTTGGAAGTGCTTGCCATGGTGCAGGAAGAGTTCTTTCAAGAAAACAATCTATGAAAAAAATCAACTTAAAAGACCTAAAACACAATTTAGAGAAAAAAGGAATTGTGGTCAGAAGCCATGATAAAAGAGGTTTTATAGAAGAAGCTCCTGAAGCTTACAAAAATGTTGATGAAGTTGTTTCTGTAATGCATAATAGTGGAATTGCAAAAAAAGTTGCAAGATTAAAGCCACTAATTGTTATAAAAGGTTAATTTACTCAAAAGCATAAATTCTTATATTGAATTCCTTTAAAAAGGTCTTCACAAGCCCCTTTTAGAAAAAGCGGCTGCGGAAAAAAACTAAAAGCCCCTTTTAGAAA
>CAYTAB010000015.1:0-12976 GCA_964435825.1 Candidatus Woesearchaeota archaeon | reverse complement strand
TATTGAGGATGTTGGTGAAAAAGCGCTGGCGGAAAAACTGAAGATTATTTAAATATCAGCCCTTTTAAAAAAAGCGCTGGCGGAAAAACTGAAGATTATTTAAATAACAGCCCTTTTAAAAAAAGCGCTATTTCATAGGCACGAACTACGTTCGTTTCTGGCAGAAAAACTAAAAGCTTATCGAAGTCTTATAGTGTCAAGATTTCGCGGAGCAGTTGTTTCAATATGAAATTCTTTATGAAATGCAGAAGCAAGATTTAAACAAGATGTATTTTCTCCATGCATTACTAAAATTCTTCTTGGTCGTGGGTTCATTTTTCTTACATATTCAATTAATTCTTCTCTATCTGAGTGACCTGAAAGTCCTGGAATTGTATGAAGTTCAAGATTTATATTAAAAGTCTCACCATTTTCAGAAAAGGATTTTTCTCCTTTTTGAATTGAGCTTCCTAAAGAACCTTCACCCTGATATGAAACAAAAATTAGAGAATTTTTCTTATTGTCACAAAGCTTTTTTAAATATTCAACTGAAGGTCCGCCTACAAGCATACCAGATGTTGCAAGAATAACACATGGCCCGCCATCAATAACTTTCTGTCTCTCTTTTCCAGAACCAACTTGTTTAAAAACTTTTGATAAAAATGGATCTGTGTCTTTGTAAAATACTTTTTCCCTTATTGAATTATTAAGATACTCTGGATAAGCATTATGCAATGCAGTCATATCCCATACCATTCCATCAATATAAATTGGAACAGTAAGCTTATTTTTTCTAAAATATTCCTCAAGAATTATCATTACTTCTTGTGCACGTCCAACTCCTAAAACAGGAATTAGAACTTTTCCTTTTCGTTTAAGTGTTTTTTCAACAATTTTTGTCAGCTCTTTTTCAGATACCTCTCTGTCTTCCATTAAATCATCTGGTTTTCCATATGTGCTTTCTGTAATCAATGTTTCAACTCTTGGAAACTCATAATGCCCTGGATTAAGTAGTTTAGTTTCTTTTGTTTTAAAATCTCCTGTATACAAAATGTTATGCCAGCCCTCTCCAATATGTAAATGAACAAGTGATGAGCCAAGTATGTGACCTGCATTATATAATGTGATTCTCACATCAGGTGTAATGTCTGTAACTTCATTATAATCTAAAATAATTGTATGCTTAACTGCTTCTTTAATGTCTTTGCTTGAATAAGGTGCTTTTTTTGTCTGAGCATGACTTACTTGAATATAATCAAGCTGAGACAAAGCAGAAACATCCCGTGTTGGTGCAGTACAATAAACTGGTCCTCTGTATCCAAATTTAAATAAATAAGGAACAAAACCTGAATGATCTAAATGAGCATGAGAAACAATAACTGCATCAAGGTCTTGAAGTCTTAATTCTGGTGCAGATAAATAAGGAAACTCACCATTATTTGAAGATGCTGGATTAATTCCGCAATCAATTAAAACTTTAGATTCAGGAGTCTGCAATAAAAGACATGAACGTCCAACTTGCCGGCCTCCTCCAAGAATTGAAATCCTTGCCCATTTTTCTGTTGATGTTGATTTTTTTATTTCATAAATTCGTTTTCCAACATCATTTAGAAATTTTCTGCGTTCAACATTATCCTCATACAATACTTTTCTGATATTATCTGTTATGTTTGATGTAATGATTGCTTCCCGCTTAATTAAAGGAGTCCAAAATGTTTTTTCTTTAATTCTTTTTAAATTTTCACCATCTTTTCCAATTGCTCTTCCAGGATTTCTTGCTTCAATAATGATTTGCGATTGTGCTGGCAAAAATATGATTTCATCAATATCTGCATCTGATGGAAATATTTTTTTAAGAATTTTTGATGCTTCTTCTTCTGAAACGCGGAGACTTGGATCTGCCCGAAGCTCAATCCTTTTTTTAAATTCATCAACAAGCACCCGAATAATATCTCCGCCATGTAAAAAAAAGCGTTTATTCTTTGTATATAAAATTATATTTGCACCTTCATAGCTTGTGCTAGCAATCATAGCGTCCCGAGGTAATTTTTCTAGAATTTTGTCTAATAAAGTCATTGTAAAATAAATCATCCTTTTTTATGAGTATAATAATTCATTAACAATTATCAACAAGTTTCTTGATTTTATCAGGTGAAATTTCCCGTGCACCTTTTGAATCAACTACATAAACTGTTACGTTTTCTCCACCAACAGAAGAAATCCTTTTTCTTGCTGAAACAATAGCCTGAACTGCAAGCTTAACTGCCTGCTCCTCAGTCATATTTTTTTTATAACCTGCATCAAGAATTCCATAAGCAACAGTCATTCCAGAACCAGTAGCTGCAACATCATGCTCTTCACCAATTCCACCAACCATGTCCATTGAATAAAGTCTTGCTTTTGTATCATATCCTCCAATCAAATCTTGAAGCTGATATGGCAAATAAGAATACAAGTATTTGTCTGATAAAATATTTGATAACAAAGTTGCAACTGAATTTACAGTTGGTTCTGTTTCTTCAAGAATATAAAGTTTCATTTGAGCTTTTAAAAGACGAACAATTGCTTGATTATCACCCACCATTCCTGCAGTAGTCATAACTACATTTTTTGTTATAGGAATAACTTTTTGTATTTTCTGATTAACTTTAATATCTCCGAGAGTAGCTAATTGGTCAGCTGCAATTACAACTCCGTCTTTGTAAATAACACCCACAGTCGTAGTTCCTTTTTTTGCACTTTTTTCCATTTAATCCACATCCAAATATTATGTAAGAATGATAAAACAAGCACATATGGATTTAAAAACATTTCTATTTAGTAAAATTAATAAATAATCGGTGTTTATTCTGATTATGTCCAGTTTATTTAAGTGGTTTAAGAAAAAGAAAGAGCAAACTGTTAAGAAACCAAAACAGTTGATTTTTAGTGTTTTAATACGGAGGAAGACAAATATTGCTACAAATAGAATTGTTTCATTTAATCGCAAGTTTAGATCAGAATTAATGATTCCAGAAAATAATGCTAAAAGACATATTAAAGAGTTACAAAAGCTTTTGACTTCAAATTATGATAGAAAAAAAGTTATTGAGCATAGTACCGAATTAAATAATAATCTCAAATTGATTCATGATATTGTTGAAAAATATGAAGGAGAATTAGCAAGCACAGTTAATAGCTGCGCTTCAATAATTAAGAAAGCTTTCTTTAAAGTAAATAGAAAAATAGTTTACAAAGGTTATGAATTATCTGATTTTGAAAAAATCTTTGATAATATTGCATCTTTCCCAAAAAATGAATATGCTGCACTTAAGGGTAATTTGGATCAAGAATATGGAGATTTAGATGTGTTTTTAACAAGATTATCAGAGTATGGTCAGTTAGATAAAGGAGTTTCCTTTAGTGATCTTTTAAATCGATATAATAAGTTTAAAGCTCATCTTTTACAAATATCTGAAGTTGCTGCACAAGATTTTCTTGAAAGAAGTAAAAAAACATTTCTTAACATATATGGTGATGAGTTAGATGAAAGTTCTAGAGAAGAGCTAAGCAAGACTATTAATAAGATTATGGCAAAAATGCGAGCATCTCTAAACCGAACTAAAAAATTTGCAATCTAATGAAAGCTGATTTTCTATTTTATTAAAATTACACCTAAGGATAAAATTAAAAATTAAAACAAAAAACCAAAAAGCAATCTTTTATTTAATATTCGTCATCAATATCGTCGTCCCATTCTTCTTCGTCATCATCTTCTGGATAATCGTCATAATCATCCCAGTCATCGTCTTCTTTGGCAAAACGAATTAATTTCATTTTAACCTCCAAAGCTGTATAGCCTAAGTTTTAAAGAATTAAAAAATATTTAAACTTTTTTAAAATAAATTAATAAAAATCTGCAATTTTTTTATTTAAGTTATCAAGTTTTAAATCATATTGGTTTTTTAAATATGCTGCAATAATTTGTGCATGATCTAGATTAAAATTATTTTTAAGAACATTATCAATAATTGCATAAATGCTGTTCATTGGCTGAAGCTTATTTTCCCGAGCATCATAATACAAATCATGAATCAAAGACTTATCAGATAATTTAAGATCATTAATCAGATTTTTTAAAATTGTTCGATGAATAAAAAGATGTTCAGAATTTAAATAAGGTTTATTTTTAGTTGATTTAAGAGATTTTATGTCTTTATTAATCAAAACTTCTAATTTATTTAAAAAATAATTAGAACAAGGTAACTCTTGCTGTTCAGAATTTAAATTAAAAAATTTTGATTGTGCCTCAGCTGTACTTATTACCATAATATTTAACTTATATTGCAGAGTATATAAATATTACTATCTATTGGTGATTAATATTGCCTAGCAATATATACAACAGATTTTGCAGGACGATTGCAAATAATACATTTTCCTGAAGGTTTTTCCTGCTTGTCAACTCTTATGCCCCGAACTCTTGCAAAAAGCTCTTTTTCTATTTTTTCTGCACAAGACTGGCCTTTTTCATCTATTGAACACCAATTTACTTTTACAAAGCAACCTTTTTCAATTCCTTTTTTAAGTTCTGCAAAATTTTTTGCAGTAATTATTCTTGATTTAAAAAAATTATCTGCCCTTTTAATAAGCCAATTAAGAACAGTTGGTTCAAATTTTTTTACATAACTTACAATTTGACTTGATTTAACTGGTTCTTTTTTTCCTGTATTTCTTTGAGCTGCAACAACCTGTTTTTTTTCAAAATCTTTTGGACCAATTTCAAGTCTTAATGGAACACCTTTTAGCTCCCATTTAAAGAATTTTGAGCCTGGAGAATCTTCTTTATCTGAATCAATAAAAACTCTATATCCTGCTTTTTCTAATTTCTGAGAAATTAACTTGCAGTAAGAATCAATTTGCTTAATTGAACCTTTTTTATAAATTGGAACAATTACAATCTGATAAGGTGCAAGATTAAATGGTAAAATAAGTCCTTTATCATCTCCATGTGTTGCAATTAATGATGCAACCATTCTCCATATTGCTGGGCCATATGTTGTTTGATAAACATATTTTTCTTTTCCATTTTTATCTCTAAATTTCACATTAAATGCTCTTGCAAACTTGTTTCCATAAAAATGAGTTGAAGGTTGCTGTAATGCTTTTCCATCTGGAGTTATTGTATCTGCTGCGCAACTATATTCTGTTCCTAAAAACATATCCCAAACAGGTCTTTTAAAAAATATAAATGGAATTCCAAATTGTTTATACATAACTCTATATGTTGTATCTATATCTTCAGATATTTGTTTTTCTGCTTCTTGCCTGGTTTCAAAACAATTATGCGCTTCTATCCAATAAAATTCTCTTCCTCTTAAAAAAGGACGAGTTTGTGATTCATAACGCCAGACTTGACACTGCTGGTATCTTTTTAGTGGAAGGTCACGCCAACTTCTAATCCAAAGAGAATACATATTATACATTCCTGTTTCAGATGTTGGCCTTAAAACAAGAGGTTCTTCTAATTTTCGTTTATTTGAACCTGCAGCTGTTACCCAAAAAACTTCTGCTGCAAATTCAGCATGTTTTGCTTCTTGTTTAAGAAAACTCTCTGGAATAAGTGCTGGAAACCAAACTTCTTTATGTCCTTTTTTCTCAAGTTCAGTTCTAAAAGCACTAAACATGCGCTTCATTATATCAACTATCCACCAACGATGAACTAAAAAACCTCTAACATTATAGCGTAAGTCTGCTAACTCTGCTTCTTGAATAACTTCAGAATACCACTCTGAGAAATTTCTGTCTTTTTTATGTTTCATATTACAAAACCTCGCATTAATTCTTTAAATAAATTACTAGAAAGAAGAAGTCTATTGCCTAGGGGGATAATCACCAAATTCTATTCTGGTAAGACTTTCTGAGCTTTTAGTATAAACACAGTTATTCATAGCATTTGCTGTTGAATATTATTTATAAAGCTTACTAAGAACGATTTATTTAAGTTTAAAACAGCGCATCATATTTCTAAGAGCATTATATCCAAAAATAATCCTGTATTCTCCACTTAATAAATATATTAAAATCTAGGTTTTGAAAAAGAATTTATGAAAATTGCTGTTCTTGCTGATTTACATCTTGGTTTTGATTATGGTGGAAAAAGAGAAGAAGACAGCTTTGCTAATGCAAGAAAAGCATTTAATAGTGTTTTAAAGGAAAAACCTGATTTAATTTTGTTATTGGGTGATGTTTTTCATGACAAGGTGCCAAAACCTGAGATTTTAGCAAGAGCTTTGAATTTGTTTTCAAGTGTAAAAAAACAAGCTAAAAAAGTAAAAATTATTCGAAGTGTAAAAAACAAAAAAGAAGAGTCATTAAATCTTGAGATACCAGGATTGATTGGAATTTACGGAACGCATGAAATGCGTAACAAAGATAATATCAATCCAATTCATATTTTAGAAGAAGCAAATCTTTTCAAGAATTTGCATTATGAATCAATTATTGTTGAAATTGAAAATAAAGAAAGAATTGGGTTGCATGGTTTATCTGGAATTCCAGATATTTATGTTTCAGATATTTTAAAAAAATGGAATCCTGCTCCATTTAAAGACATCTCAAATATTTTAATGCTACATCAAAGCTTTAAAGAACTTCTTCCAATGAAAGATCCGCGAATTGCAAGTTATGCAGATTTGCCTCAAGGTTTCAGCATATATCTATTAGGTCATATTCATTGGAGAGTTCAAGACAAACATCCATTAACAAATGCTCCAATCTTAATACCTGGAAGTACAATTCTTACACAGATGAAAAGTATTGAAGCAAAACAAAATAAAGGCTATTATATTTTAGAATTTACAAGCAGGAAAATCAATATATTATTTAAGGAAATTGATTTAAATAGAAATTTCTTTTTTGTTGAAAAAAAGATACAAAATGGCGTTCCATATAAGATTATTGAAGAACTTAATGAAAATATTGAAAAACTTTTAAAGAAAAATCTAAAACCCACAAAGCCAATAATAAAATTTAGAATAAGCGGAAGTTTAGCTGAAGGCAATATTCCAACAGATTTGGATTTTAGTAAACTTGTTCTTAAATATGGAAATAAAGCTTTGCTCTATTTTGACAAAAGCAGAATAGAATCATCTAAATTATCTGAAAGAACAAAAGTATTGTTTGATTTAAAATCAAATAAAATATCGATTGAAGAGCTAGGACTTAACTTATTGATAAAGAATCTTAATATTGAAAGCCACGATGGCTCTGAAAAAATCAAAGTTCTGTTCAGCAACTTAGCAGAAGGGAATTTGGAAAAAGCAGAAGAGGTTCTTGAAAATGATTAATGGTGTGAAAATGATTAATTGGAAAACTCATTCTGAAGCAGAATTTAGTTTTTCAAAAGGAGTTAATGTTCTTGTTGGTAATATGGGTTCTGGAAAAAGTTCAATTCTTCAGGCAGTTAGTTTTGCTTTGTTTGGGACCTTTATGAGTTTAAAGAAAAAAGACATAACTCAATCAGATATAATCACCAGAAATGCTAGAGAAAGAGTTTCTCAAATCCAATTAAATATTTCAGATTCAAAAAATAAATATACAATCAGCAGACGAATTGTTGAAAATGGAAATAATGAAGCAGTTGTAAGAGATTCAAAAAATTTACTTGTAGCAGGACCAAATCCAACAAGTGTAAATGATTTTGTTAAAAATATGCTTAAAGCAGATGATGAAATATTTTTTAGAACAGTTTATTCTGTGCAAAATGAAATTGATATTCTTCTTAAATACACTCCAAAAGAAAGAAAAGAAAAAATAGATGAATTAATGGGTCTAAGAAAATTTGACAAAGCAAGAAATAATTGCATTAAGTTGCGTAATTCGTTAATAAAAAAGAAAGAAGATTTTGAAAAAATCATTTCGCAGATAGATATTCAAAAGGTTAGGGAAGAACTTCTAGAAGCAGAGCAAGCAAAAGAAAAAGTTGAATCTCAACAATTAATGATTGCAGATGAACTTCAAAAAATGGCTGCTGCTGAAAAAGAAGTAGATGAAATTCATAAAGAACTAAAACAAAAAGCAGAAGATATTTACAAAAAATCAGAAAGAAAAAAAATTCTTGAAGAAGAACTAAAAGAAATAAAAGAACAAGTTAAGGGAATCTCAACTGAAAAAACAAGTGAAGATGTTAATAATGAAATTGCAGAGATTCAAAAAGATATTCAATCAAAAGAAATAATTTTGCAGAAAAATGAAGAAGAAAAAGAAAAACTAAATGAAAAACTGCTTGAAGTTGAAAAGGAAATAATCATTTATGAAACAAGGAAAAAGGAAGTTAAATCAAAAATTGATGAAATTAGCGTTATACGGGAAAAAATATTTGAGCAAAACATTAGTGACTTAAAATCTGAATTTGATAAAGTTATAGAAAAGAAAAAAGAAATAGATAAACAAGTTGTTTCTATGAACATAGAACTTTCCAATGAACGTGAACATTTAGTTGAGCTTGAAGGTGCAGAAAGTGTTTGTCCAGTTTGTAGCAGAGAATTATCAGAAAAGAGCAAAGAAGCTTTAATTTCTGAGAAAAAGAAAAAGATTAGCTCAATAAGGCAGAAGCTTTCAGAAATAAAAGAAAAACAATCAAAATTAGAACAAAGAAACAGTTTTCTTGAAAATCTATTTAAAGAGCATAGAGAAGTTCTTGATGAATTAAATAAATTAGAAAACTACAAACAGGAATTTCGAGAGCTAGAAAGAAAGCTTAAAAAAAATTCTGATGACAAGGAGAATATTATTGTTCAAATTCAAGCAGTTAATCAATCAACAAATGAATTAAAAACAGATGTAGAAAGTTTGAGAATTAAAAAAGAAGAATTAGCAAAAGGAATACATCTTCTTGACTTGCGAAAAAAAGAAAAAGAACTGCATGAAACTTTATGGGAGCTTGATAATTTTCTGAAAAAAAATCAAGAGGTTTTAGAACAGCTTATAATTGTCGAAAATAAAAAAAATGAAATTGTGCGAAAAATAGAAAGTGCAAAAACCCAAAGCAAAGTTCACGAAACTTTACTTGAAGAAAAGCAAAAACGGATTATGGTTTTAAACAGAGATATTGCACAACATGATAACTATATTCTGCAAATACGAAGAATTGAAGATAATATTAAATTTTTGCAAAGATTCAGCGAAGCAATTGAGTTTTCTCAAAAAAGCTTGCGTGATGAATTAATTCTTGCAGTTAATGAAATGATGGATTCAATCTGGAATCAAATATACCCTTATGAAAAATGGCAAGGAATCAGGTTGTTTGTAGATGATAATGATTATATTCTCCAATTAAAAAACATGAATGGAGATTGGTTGAAAGTTGTTGGTTTTGCGTCAGGTGGGGAAAGAATGCTTGCAAGTCTTGCTGTTAGAATTGCTTTTTCAAGAATTCTTGCACCAGGACTTGGTCTAATAATACTTGATGAACCTACACATAATTTAGATTCAAAGGCAGTTGAAACTCTTGTGGAAATTATTAAAACACGACTTGGAGAATTAATTGAACAGGTATTTATTGTTACACATGATGAAAGGTTAGCTGAAGCTAGTGATAATTTAATAAGATTATAAAAAATAGAAAAATGTTTGTTGTCTTAAGTTGTTTTTAGTTTTATTTGAAAACTTTTTTTAAGTTATCTGAAAGTGCATTAACAACTTCTTTTTCGCATGGGATTGAAACATTCTTTCCTTTGCTGAACCTTTTGGTTCCATCAGGCATGAAAAAACCTTTTGAAATTGAGATAAATTCATTCTCTCCTTCAGAAGTTTTTGCCTTCTTTCTTGCGACTTCAATAAAGCTGTTTCGTCCGAACTTGATTTCTTCGGAATTCACGGTTTCAAATTGTACTTCTTCTTTATTTGCCATTTTTTATTCCACCTGTGTGCAATAATTTTTGATATAAGTATAGATTTAAAAGGCTTTTGATTTACATAAAATCATCTGCTGAAGCCAAAGTCTGCTTAGAATCTGAAAAAGATTTTGAATATTCTTCAAGAGATTTACTTTTAACTTCAATTGATTTTCTCTTTCTAATATTAACAAACACTGGATAATTTACAGCTTCTCCGAGAACAAGAGCTTCTCCTACGCGCAGAGAAGAAATCATGTTTGTTGTTTGTGAAGATATTGATTCAAATGATTTTTTAATATGCTCTAAATCATAGGGATTGTTTATTCGCAATATAATCTGCGTATTACATTGGGAAAGCGCAGTTGTTGAAAGCTTTATAGGTCTTTGAGAAATTAAGCAAAGTCCTGCATAGAACTTCCTGCCTTCTCTTGCAATTGTTTCAATTATTGATTTTGAAAGTGCTTTTTCCTCTCTAGTTCCTTCTGGGCAGAAATTATGTGCTTCTTCAATTATCTCAAGATATGGGGGGCAAGCTTCTTTTCTTCGTAAATCAAATAACCTCCTAGAAAGGTAATTTACTATAAGCTGTTTTTTTGTTAAGTTTAGAGTATCTCCTAAGTTTAGAATAACTGCCTTTCCAACTTCCAAAACAGAATTGAGATTTGGGAATTCTGTTGATGCAAATAAATTCATATGCTCAAGCTGAACAAGCCATGATATCAAAGGATCTTTTATAGATGATTTAATAGATTCATCTGCTTCAATTTTAGAAATTAATTCTTTAAGAGAATATGGCTGATTTAATAGTTTTATTTGATGAATTACTTTTCCAAGCTCTCTGACTTGAGCAGAACTTAAACCTGGCAATAAAGCTTTAAATGAATGTTCATTAAAGTAGGAAATATTAAGTCTTATTTTTGATGAGTCAATTACTGAAACCTTATTTCTAAAATTTGGGTCTTGTGAAAATCCAATATACTCTCCGTGATTATCAATTATTAATAAAGCAATATTTCCCTGTTCTTTTTTTCTATCAAGCAGCTCCTCAATAAGAACAGATGTGGCATATGATTTTCCAGAACCAGACATTGCTATTATTGCAAGGTGTTTTTGAAAAGTTTTTGTAAGATTAAAAGATGCTGTAAGATTTTGCTGTTGAACTTTGCCTAAATGTATTCCGTTTTTATCTAATCCAAGAAATCTTGAAAGAAATTCAGGTTCAAGCTGAAGAATATCTGAACCTGGAGCAGGAGGAAAATAAGCTCGTTTAAACATATTTTCTGAAAAAAGACTTAATATCTTAACTTTTGCAATAGTATATTCCCATTCTTTAACAGGAAAGTTTGCAGTAATAGATGTTTCAGAAATTTGAGAAACTGCTCCTGCAGACTCAAAATACTTGTTTGTTTTAAAGATTTCTTCAATAGTTCCAATTAAAATCCCTTCTTCTGTTTTAACAGAAACAAACTCTCCTTGTCTAACTGGCTTTTTAATTACAAAAGAAAAATAATTAATTGATGGGCTGTCTTGAGTTGCAATAATTGTTCCAATAGATTCCATAGTTCAAAGATTTCAATTAGATATTAAAAAGTATTTATTGTTTTCACTATATGATTCTTTTCTCTCTTCTCAATTCTGAAAGGTCTGGTAAATTTCCAAGGTTTTCCTTAAGTATTTTTATTACAAAACTAATGTCTCTTTCAGAAAGCTTTGCTCTTGCATCTGCTTCAATTAAAACAACTGGATAAGAATATTCCTTGAATTTATTGCTTAATGGAAGAAGTAATTCTGAAATTGTTTTTGAATCCTGCTCAGGATTATTTGAAAGAAAATCAATTCTTAGAGGTAAATCATAATCTGATGCCCGGAAATAAAAGGAATAAAGGTTTTTTGAAAAATGACCTAAATCCTTTAAAATCGGAGTAATTGGCTCAGCTGAATAAGGAAAATACTTTGTCTGTTGATTTTTTTTCATTATTCTTGACAGCAAAAGAGAATCTGAAAAGATGCATTCATTTTTTTCCAAAAACAAAGAAGATAGTTTTTTGCTTCTTGAATCTTCAATAACTCCTATAAGAAGAATATTATTTTCAATGCAAAAAGAATATAGTTGTTTGAACAATTCAATTACTTCTGTGTATTTTTTATAAGCAAAAGAATTTGTTTTTGTTGTAGATGATGGGTGAAGAACAATGCTTCCATCTAAAAGCAGAGCATAAGGTTTGTTTGTTTTTATTGACTCCAATGCTGTAGATATTTCTTTTTCAACTCTTAAAAGAGAAGCATAAGTATTAAATTCAAGTTCATCTAAAGACTCATTTATAGCAATAATCTCTGGATTTGGAATTTTAGCAGGAGAATATGATGTTTTTAATGTTTCTCCATAATAAAAAGTTACTGCTGAAGCTCTTCTTATTATAAAAGAAGCTCCATATAATTGTTTTTTAAGAAATCCTCCATCAACTCCTGTTATTTTTTTGCCTGAAAGATTTGCTTCATTAACTGGAAAAAACTGGAGCTTATGCTTGAGCTTTTCTGCAAGAGCTTTTCTCTTAGCTGAAGCCTCCTGAATTTGCGAAGCAATTTCTTTAAAAGTCATATTCTAGCTTTTCATCAGAAGTTTAAAAAATTGATGGGATTAAAGTGAACAACTCTTTTAATTTCGTTAGATAAGATTATTTTTTAAAATTTTGGTCAAGAGTTGAAAGATTCCTTAATGCTTTCTTAGTCTTTGCTTTTCTTTTTTTTAGTTCTTCTTTGCTGATTAACCACATTTATCACAAATTATGACTTCACAATTCATAGAACTAAATTAGTATGGAAACTGAATAAAGGTCAAAAGAATAAACTTTTGTAAATCTCGGAAAAGTTCACATAAGCCTTACTCAAACATTTAATCCTTAACTATTGTTATTCTTTTAGGGTCTTTTACTTTTTCAACCAGACTCCTTTTTTATAGTATTTAATATCACGCATTTCTTCAGTTTCGTCTATGTCTAATTTATTTAAAACAATTTGTATATAGAAATGAATGTAATCCTTACTCTATTTTTTCACCAAGCTAAAGAATTTTGTCTTATTTAAGAAGAAGTTGTTCTACTTTCTTAATTCGTGACATT
>CAYTAB010000014.1:0-14914 GCA_964435825.1 Candidatus Woesearchaeota archaeon | reverse complement strand
GTTTCAAAATCTCTGTTAGATATAGATGAAAAAATAGATGTTGCTATTTTTATAGTTCCTCCAAAAATCACAGAACAGATTATAAAAGATGTAATTAACTTAAAAATTAAATATGTCTGGATGCAACCAGGTTCTGAATCAGAGAAAGCAATAAAAGAATGTGAAAAAAACAATATTCATTGTATACATCATACATGTATAATGATTCAGAGTACTAAAGCTGTAAAATAGAAAAGATATAAAAACTCAGCACTTCTATAATTTATATGGACTTTTTCTTGAGAAACTGTCCTTAAAAAGATAAATAAATTCATGTTAAGGAGATGATAAGATGATTGAGTCTGCAGAAACTTTTTTTCTAAAAAGTTTCATCAAAAAAGATTTAATCTTAAAAAGATAAATAAATTCATGTTAAGGAGATGATAAGATGATTGATTTTGCATGTAAGAAATTTGATATAAATGAGATTGTGCGATGTAGTTTTGGATTAACAAAAACAGAATTTAATATACTTGACACAATGATAAAAAGCAATCGAGAGTATTCTTCTGTTTTAATTGCTAAGCATATGAAATTGGACTTAACAACTGCTCAACGAGCTTTGAAAAAATTTTTTGCATTGAATCTTGTTAATCGGCGTCAAGAAAACCTCGAAAATGGCGGCTATATTTTTAAGTACAGAGTTAAAGATAAAAAAGAGTTAAGTTCAAAAATTTTGGATATTATTAAAGAATGGATGCATAATGTTGAAACTGGAATTCATAATTGGTAAGTCAAAACTACTAAAAACCAGATTATTTTTGCATTTGATTAGAGTTAAATCTTATATTTTATTTGTTTAGAAACTTTAATTTTTCAATAATTTTTATTATGCGAAGTATTGCTTTTTTTAATCTTAGAATTAGGAATTTATAATAAATTTTTATGCTGTTGGCTTTTTTTTCATTGATATACGTCAAAACAATTTTAGTTATTGCTAAAGCATTAATTAGAATAATACCAAATATTATAACAATTGTTTTCCAATTTCTTGAGAAGAAACCTGGTTTTTTATTTTCGAGATTTGCTACGTCAACTTCTTCTTCTTTTAGAGTTTTGTTAATTTTATTTTCTGAAATAATTTCTGTTTTGTTAATGAATGAAACTGCAAAATAAGAAAGCCCTGGAGAAATTGCTTCATATGAATATTCTGTATATGTTGATTTTTTATTAGTTTTTATTAATCTGGTGTCGAGTTCTGTCCAAGTTTCATTAACATATCTAAACAATCTAATATCTTTGTAAGTAGTGTTGTACCGATTTATCCACTGGGATTTAACTTTGAATTTAATGTGAGTGTCTGCAACTTTTATATTTGTTACATAGATTTCAACATATTCCAGAACTTTGTTTCCTACTTTTTTCTTAACTGGGTTGCTGTTTAATGTTTTTATTTTGACCTTAGCAGTATTTGCATTTGATTTAGATATAAACCTTAAATAATAAATTGGTATTTCTGATTTATTAATTTTAAAACTATATTCTTTCTCTTTTTCAACACTTTCTAATATTTTTGAATATATTTTTTCAGATGAAGTTAATCCTATATCACTAGTTTCTTCTTCTTTAGGCATATCTTCCTCTTCTTCTTCAGGTATTGGCTCTCCAAATGCGCCAAATAATCCAGTATGATTAAGCATTGCCCACATATAATTGTCTGAAGTATAAGGTCTTTCATCTGTTTCTTGTTTCCAACTTTTGTTTATTTCATCGTATCTATACAATGTAAGATCTGGTTCTCTAATATTTTTTTGAATAAGATAAGAATCATTGTAATACATTTTTAATTGTATCCAGCTTAAATTAGATTCAGTGTTGTTATCTAAACAGATATCTATTGCTTTTAAGATGTTTTTTCCAGATACCTGAGTTTCGTTTAATTCTTCGCATACAATTATTGTTGCAGTTAAATTATTTTTAACATAAAATAATAGTTCTACATTTATTTGTGAGAAGTTAATAGCTGTTGTAGTATTCTGACTTATGTTTTGTATTTTTATCTCAATGTTTTTTATTTGTCCAGTGTTTTTAATTTCAACTCCAGATATGTTTATTGTTGAGTTGATTGAATTTAAAATACTGTTATTTTGAAAAATGAGGCTTCCATTTTCAATTGTTACATTGTTTTTAAACAAATATGCAATACTGTTAATATACCATGTAGTGTTTAGGGCACTTGAATTTAAAGCATAGTTATTAAGAGTGAAATTGTTGTTGAGTAGGTTGTTGTTGAATCCTGAACTAATACTTACTCCATAAGTGTTTTTATAAAGAGTGTTATTTTCAATTGTATTGTTATTGCCAGATATTTCAATACCATATTGAGATTCACTAATTAGATTTCCATTGATAATTGAATTATTTGTGTTAGTTATTTTTATTCCACTATATGTGCTTGAGTTAAATAGTATATTAGATAAAATAGACAGATTATTAATATTGTTTGCATGTATTCCATAACCCGCGTTACAACTAATATTGCAGAATTCTATTGTTGTTCCATCCTTTTCCATAAAAATTGTTCCGTTTATTGTGTTGTTATTGCAATTAAGGGTAATGTTTTCTTCTGCAAGGTGTAAAGCATTTCCATTACACATTAAATCACGGACCATTGTTATGCTTTGGTTTAAATTTGCATCACAGTAGAGGTCAACATTAATTGTTTGAGTATCAGATGTTCCAGTGTTGTTATAATAATCTGTTGCAGTTACATAAACACTTACATTTGGATATTCTGATAAGGTAGTTTGATATGTGAAATTGCACCAGCTTTCTGTTGAATTAATTTCCTGAGTTAGATTTGCGTTTATGTAAAGCTTGCAAGTTAGGTTTGATTCATTAAGTGTGCTTTCTGTCCAGTTTGTGCTAATTTCAAAAGCAGAACCAAATGGAACTAATGTTTCATTTATTGTGTAATTATTTATTTCTGGAGCTGTTTTATCTATTTCAATTGCTGAATAAATATCTACAAATTTGTATGAAAGATTGGTTTGAGAATCATAAATGTCAATTCCAGTTTTATTGATTCTTGTTTTGATTTCATCAGGTGTTAATTTTTCATAGTTTCTTTCTTTTTGCGCTTGCAGTAACAAGGCAATCATTGCAGAAATATGTGGAGTAGCCATTGAAGTTCCACTTTTAATGCAATATTTTTGATTTAAACATGTTGAATTAATTTCATAGCCTGGCGCAGCATATATATCAAATACTCCGCCGCGATTTGCATATACAACATAATCAAGATTTTTAGTTGTTGCAGTTACTCTTGTTGAATTTTGAATACATGCTGGTCCAGATATTCCACTATAAACAAATTCATTTCCAGTTGCTATTACAACAGAAATGTTGTTTTTATATGCATAATCAATTTGAGTAGTTAAAAGCGGGAAATCTGAATCACAATAAGAGTTATTATGATAGCCTTGAGTTCCAATGCTTATGCTTATTGCAGACATATTTAGATTTTTTTCAATAGATTCATTGACACAGAACTCAATTCCCTGTGCAATTGGAACTGAGGAGTCACTATCTCCTGTAGAATTAAGAACTTTTGTTATGATGAGTTTTGCATCTGGAGCAATTCCAATTATTCCATCTTTTGCTCCTACAATTCCTGCAACATGGGTTCCATGACCCTCATCATCAATTGCATCAGAATCATTATTAAAAAAATCATATCCTGAGATAATTTTTTTATCAATTTCTTCAAGAGCAGATATTCCACTTATATTCATTGTTGAATTATCTTGAAAAGAAGAAATATTAATTCTGTAATATAAGATAGAGTAATTGGTGTAAGGTGGCCACCATTTTTCACTTTCATTAAACCAGCTTGAATTATCTATTGAAAATTCAATTTCATAAGCTTCATCTTTTGTTAAGTTAGTGATGTTTAAGAAAAACACATTATAAGAAAGAGTTCTGTTAAAATAAAAATATCCTGAAGATGTATTTGTTATGTTTATTGTTTCGTTTATTAGTTCAAAAGTGTAGTTTCCCCAAAAATCTGAATGATGGTAATTAATTCCAGAATCAACAATGCAGATAACTTGGTTCTTTCCAGTAATGTTTTTTGAATTAAATATTGTGGAGTGAACCAGGCTTGTGTTTGTTATTGTAATTGAATCTTGCAAGGTTTTGCTGAATATGTGTTTTTTAGGATTAAATATTTGAATGACATCTGGGTTAGATTGGAGAGCATTAAACTCATCATAGTTAACTTTTGTTACAAATGCATTTGTGCTTGAGAAATGATATGTTGTTGGAACTTCTAGTTCTTTATCAGGTTTCATAAATACTACAACTTCAACTTTGTTTGAATCTGAGAAAGCTGAAAATAATGTTTTATCTGTTTTTGGTGTTGCGTAAATTGGTAAGAATAATAATATTAAAATCAGTAATATTAAAAAAAAGCTTTTTTTCATTGAGTAACTTAAAATTTCTGCAAATAAAAAATTTCTTAAACTATATTTGTGATTTTAAGTTTTCTACTTTATCTGTTTTTTCCCATGTAAATTCTTTTCTTCCAAAATGACCATAACATGCTGTTTTTTTGAATATTGGTTTTTTTAATCCTAAATAGTTTATTATCTCTGATGGTTTTAATGGAAAATTCTTTTTAATTAATTCAATAATTTTTTCTTCAGGAATTTTGTTTGTTCCAAAACAATCAATGTAAATTGAAACTGGCTCTGCAACTCCAATAGCATAAGCAAGCTGAACTTCACATCTTTCTGCAAGGTTTGCCGCCACTATGTTTTTTGCAATATAACGGGCCATATATGCAGCAGATCTATCAACTTTTGAAGCATCTTTTCCTGAAAAACATCCACCCCCGTGTCTGCCAATACCTCCATAGGTATCTACAATTATTTTTCTTCCAGTTAATCCTGTATCTGCATAAGGCCCACCTCTCACAAATTTTCCTGTAGGATTAATTAAGTATTTTGTTTTATCATCAATCCAGTCTTTACAGACAGGTTTAATTACTCTTTCAATCATGTCTTTTTCAATTTGTTCATGAGTTGCATATTCTTCATGCTGTGTAGATAAGACAACAGTATCTATCCTTTTGGGTTTTTCATTTTCATATTCAACTGTGACTTGGCATTTTCCATCAGGTCTTAGATAATCAACTTGTTTGTTTTTTCTTATTTCTGATAGTTTCATTGCAATTTTATGTGACATAATAATTGGTAAAGGCATTAATTCAGGTGTTTCATTACAAGCATACCCGAACATCATTCCTTGGTCGCCTGCGCCCTGTTCTTTGAATAATCCCTGACCCGGTGTTACTCCTTGAGAAATATCTGGAGACTGTTCTTCAATATGAACCATTACTGCACAGTTTTCATAATCAATGCCATATTTTGCATCAGTATAGCCAATTTCTTTTAGAACTGCTTTTGCAACTTTTGGAATATCAACATAACCTTTAGTTGTTAATTCTCCAGAGATGATTATTACTCCAGTGTTAGTTAGACATTCGCATGCAACTCTGCTTTCTGGATCTTGTTTTAAACATTCGTCAAGAATTGCATCAGAAACTTGGTCACAAATTTTATCTGGATGACCTTCTGTTACACTTTCACTTGTTATAAAATAATTTTTTGCCATTTTGCTTTTTTTGCTTTTTTATATAAAAAATTATTGTTAATCAAAACTATAATCAGACCCAACCAAGAATTAAGGATATAATAAGCAGTATGGCGAGAAGCAGCATTAAAATACCTGAAACTAGGTGCAAAATTTTAATGTTTTTGTTTCTCCATTTTGATATATTTTCTATCTTTGTAATTCCAAGATAGATAACTAAGGTAATAATTATCATTGGAAGAATGAATATTAGATTATATAATAAAAGATAGGGAATTGCACCTAAACGAGTTGAGTTATTTGCTAATAAGCCAAGTAAGATTAAATACGGACCTGATGAGCAGGGAAGCAGAAACAAACTGCATAAAAATCCTATTGCAATTGCTCCTGGAACAGAAGTTACTTTTTTGATTGTTTTTTTAAGAAATGGGCGCCATCTAGCAGGCATTTCTACTGAGAAAAATCCTGGTTTGTATTTAAAAAATGAATTAATGTTTGCAATAGCAATGATTAGTGCAAGAACAGTTACTGCATAATAGAAGATATATGTGATTCCTGTTGCTTTTATTGCAGAAAAGAGTCCAAGGCCCATTAAAAAATAAGAAATATAAATTGCTCCTGTAAATCCAAGGCCTGAAAATAATGCTTTTTTCTTATTTCCAGAAATGATAATCGCAGTTATTAACATTGCCAAAACTGCTAAAGTACATGGATTAATGCTGTCTACTGCAGCAGCAATTAAAAGCGCAGATAAAGTCAATCCTTCAATTGTTTTCACCTTTTTTATCTTTTTTCAGATTTACTAAGATAACTGCAAACATTAAAATAACTGCAAGAGATAGTAATCCAATTAATATAAAAATTCCATAACTGTTCTTTTTAGTATCTATATTTCCAGTTATTATTTTTGAGTTGTTTATGCGTTTATTTAGAATTTCTTTAGGAGAACTGCACGCATTATTGGTGCAGTAGTCTATTTTTTCATTCATCCTTTCTTTTATCTCATCTGAGAATCCAATAAATACTGATTCATCAATAAATGTTGTTGGAACTCCATAAATTGTTGCATTGTAGGCTTTTGACATTTTATAAAAAAGCTCTCTGTTTGTTTCATTTGAATATATTTCAAATAAATTAAGATTTAGATTTTCATTTTTGATTTCAGAAAAAAAGGACATTAATTTTTCACAATGAGGACATCCTTGACCATAAAAAGAGTAGATATCTACTTTTTCTTGAGCAAAAACCGGTAGAGTAAGAAACAGAAGCAAGATTAAAAGCAGTTTTTTCATCACATTATTTAAGATGAGTATAAATTTATAAATTTTATGAAAGCAACTCATCAATTGTTTTGATTTCAGCTGTTTTAGTTGTTAGTTTCTCAATTTCAAGTGCGATTTCCTGAGCTCTTGCTCCACTAAAATCATATCGCGTATTTTTATAAGCAATTAGAATTTCCTTTACTTCTGAGCCAGGTATTTCTCCAGGATAGTAAATATTTAAATCTTTACCTATTAAAATGGAATTTTCTGCAATCTCAGATGGTTTTTTTCTTATTTCTTCAAGAATTAGATTTAGAAATGCTTTGTTGTTTCCATCAACTCTAAAAGAGCCAGTGTTTAATATTTCTTTTAATTTAATTCTTTTTTTTGCTTCTGTAGTATCTTTGTCAGTTGTTGATAATCCATATTCCTTGAGTAATTGCTCTGCGAAGTTCCCTTTCCAAATATCTACCATTTTATTCTTTTTTTATAGTTATTTTTAAATTTTTGTTTTTTCAGCTATTGTTTTGAAATTACTTAGTTTAACCTGCGAAGATTGTTGATACTTTATTTTTTGATTAAATGCAGGGCATATCTCTTTATATTCGCAGTAATCACAAAGTTTTGAGATATTTGTTTTAAATTCTTTTGTAGCTTCAATTTTTTTTATTAATTCAAGGGTTTTGATTCTAAGTTCTTCAAGTTGTTTTTCTGTTCTTGTTGATTTTAATTTTTGATTACAGGATAAGAAATGCCAGATTAGATTAATTTTTTTTGCATCAGGATATATTTTCCTAATTCCATATTCATATAATGCAAGCTGCCGGTCTTCATCAAGCTCCTGCTGGCTTCGCGGATTATTGTTTGTTTTATAATCGTGAATTTCATAAACTCCTGGTTCTGGCGAATCTAGGCGGTCAATTCTTATGTGATACTTATACTTTCCTTGTTCATCTAAATCAATAATTTCCGCAGTTTCAGTTTTAATAACATTTTGATTAAAAGGATAGTTTCTTATATAGAAATCTGCTACAAATCTTGAAGCAATTTTGAAATAATCTTCTTTGTTTTTATCTTTTTCAAATATCTTGATTTCATTGTGCCATTTTATATTCCATATTTTTTTTAGAAAAGAGAGAATTTCTTTTAGTTCGGGGGTTTCACCTTGTTTTTTTAAGTTATATATCCTTTCTAATGTTTCATGAACTCTTTTTCCAAGGAAAAGATGAATTGTTTCTGATTTTCTTGGTATTTTTTTAATGTATTGAAATTCGTATTTTTTAGGGCATTGTTCAAATGTGCTTAGTTTTGAATGAGAGAAAATTGTCATTTTATTTTAATTTTTTTAAATATTTAATGGACAAGCTGGGATTTGAACCCAGAATCTCTCGATTTTTGGACATTTACATAACTTAGAAAAGCCTGTTTTTTTTGCATGCCAACCGAGCGCTCTACCAGATTAAGCTACTTGCCCATAATTGCTTATCAAAAGAGCAAATTTATTTTATTGACTGCATTATTTTATGTGTTATATATGGAAAAAAACGCGTTCCAAAATATAACCATTTTGATAATCCAAAACGTATTTCATATTTATTTTTCTGAATTCCCTTTATGATTTCTTTTGCAGCTTTTTCTGGAGTTATTTCTTTTCCTCCTTTTTTTATTTTGTTAAGTTTTGTGCTAACTTTTGGCGGAAATACACAAAACACTTTTATGGTTGTGTTTTTTAATTGATATCTAATTGATTTTGAAAAAGAGTTTATTGCTGCTTTTGTTGCGCAGTATATTGGGATATATGGAATTGGTTCATATGCAACTGCTGAGGAAAGATTTACAATTGCTGCTTCTGGACTTTTATTTAATAATGGAAGCATCTTTTTTGTTAAAATTACTTGAGAAATGAAATTTGTTTTTATTTCTTTTTTTGAATCTTCAACAACATTTTTTCCATTTAAGAAATCAATTCTTTCTTGAATTGCTGCATTGTTTATTAAAATATCAATTCGTTTGAATCTGTTTTTAATTGTTTCAGCAAGTTTGTTTAATTGCTGTTCATTTGAAACATCACAATGAAAAACTTCTATTTCAGGAAGATTTTCTTTTAAAATATCTAATTTTTGTTTGTTTTTTCCACAGATTAAAATTTTGTTTGTTTTTTTTATTAATTGCTTAGCAAGTTCTAAGCCAATTCCAGATGTGCCTCCAGTTATTAGAATTGTTTTTGCATTTAATTGCATAAGAAACTATCTGCAGAGTTTATTAAATAATTTTCTAATTAATTATTGAAAATACTAACTCTTAAATATTTTTATTTTTTTTGAAAAATGAGGTGCTATGGTTAATTTAAATCAGGTTTATAAATGTAAAGTTTGCGGCAATGTTATAGAAGTTACACATGCAGGTGTAGGTATGTTATTTTGCTGCAATCAGTCAATGATGTTAATGACTGAAAAAAAAGAAGATTTGGGAAATGAAAAGCATGTTTCAATTATAGAGAAGATTGATTCTGGTTTTAATATCAGAGTTGGTTCAGTTGAACATCCAATGAATAAAGAGCATTTTATTGAATGGATTGAGTTAATTACTGAAAATGAAGTATATCGGAAATATTTGAAACCAGGACAAAAACCAGAAGCTAGATTTAATATAGTTGCGAATGAAGTAAGAGCAAGAATATTCTGCAATATACATGGGCTTTGGAGTTCTAAATGATAGAATTAGATAAAATATATTCTATTTTAAAAACAGAAGTGCAACAATATAAAACTCCGGTTGTTGATTTAATTGAAATACAAACAAAAAATCCGTTTAAAGTGTTGGTTTCTACAATTATTTCAGCAAGAACAAAGGATAAAACAACTTTAGAAGCATCTGAAAGACTTTTTAAAAATGTATCAAAAGTTCAGGATTTAAACAAACTTTCTCTAGCTGATATTGAAGCTTTGATATATCCTGTTGGTTTTTACAGGCAAAAAGCAAAATATCTTAAGCAACTTCCAGAGAAAATAAAAGAATTTAATGATCAAGTTCCAGACAGTATTGAAGAATTAATAAAACTTCCAGGTGTTGGAAGAAAAACAGCAAATTTGGTTCTTGCTGTTGCATTTAAAAAACCTGCAATTTGTGTAGATACTCATGTTCATAGAATAATGAATCGGCTTGGATATGTTAAAACCAAAACTCCTTTTGAGACAGAAATGATATTAAGAAAAAAAATGCCAAAAAAATATTGGTTAGATATTAATTCAATTTTAGTTGCGTTTGGACAAAGCATATGTACACCATTATCTCCTTGGTGTAGCAGATGTCCAATAGAAAAATATTGCACTAAGATAAATGTTAAAAAATGGCGATAATTGAGCAAGTAAAAAAATTAAAAAATTCAGAACTAAAAAAAAGAATAGATTTAAAATTAGAGAAGTTTAAGTCATTTTCTAAAAAAAATGATAAGCAATGGTTTTCAGAGCTTTGTTTTTGTTTACTTACTGCAAATTCAAAAGCAAGAACTGCACTACAAATTCAAAAAGAACTTGGTTCAGAAGGATTTTCTACTTTGTCTTTTGAAGAGCTGAGAAGTGCAATAAAAAGAAATAAACATCGTTTTCACAACAATAAAGCAAAGTTTATTGTTAATGCGCGGAATTACATGAATATAAAGAAAATTATAGGGGAAGTGATTTTAAAAAAAGGAGAGATTTCAGCAAGAGACTGGTTGGTTGAGAATATCAAGGGCATTGGATACAAAGAAGCAAGTCATTTTTTAAGAAATGTTGGATATTTTGATTTTGCTATTTTAGATAGGCATATTTTAAGAGCTTTGAAAAAAGAAAAGATTATTCCTGAAGTTTCAAAAACCTTAACTAGAAAAAGATATTTAGAATATGAATCTCAGATGAGAAAACTTGCTCAGATTTTAAAAATGTCTCTGGCAGAATTAGATATGTATATTTTTTATATTTATTCTGGAAGCAAAACTAATGAAATATTAAAATAATTAAATAAAAAAACATACTGCTTGATTTTGATTTTATATGTTTATTTTTTGAAATAAGCAGTATAAATTGGTTTTGCTGCAGCAATTATGCAAATAATAAGATACCAATACCAGTTAAGACTTAGAATTGGCGCCCACAATTTTGCAATAAATAGTACAGCAGCAGCTACAGCGATTTTTACTAAAGCAATATCTGTCCAATCTAGTTTTTTTACTTTAGCATTCATCCACTTGGAAAATGTTTTATCTTTTGTTGCCATTTTTATCAATATATAATGGATATTTTATAATATAAATTCTTTGGAAAGCATTTTTAATTTTTAAGTAGCTATATTAAATATGGAAAAATATATGCTTGAAAAAATTGAAATTGCAAGGCAAATACGGCATTTTTTTCTTAATAGAAAAAATAAATGGGTTTCTGAAAAAGAACTCAGAGGTAAAAATCGTTTATGGCAAATCGTTTTTAATGAATTAATCAAGCAAGGATTTATTGAAGTAAAGAAAACTATGCTTTTTGATAATTATCGTTGGAAAGAAAATTGGAAGCAAGAAGAATCTGATTTGGATTATATTCATTGAATATTAGCTTTTTTAAATGCTTCTGTGATCTGGAATTGCGAATATCCATAATTTTTTAAGATTTTTATTATTTCTTCATCAGAATATTTTTGTTCTCTTAAAAATTTTATGAAGTTGAGAGCATTTGATAGTATTGAACTTAGAGAGGTTAATGAATTAAATGCAACATTGATATCATGTTCTGTCCAGTTTGCTTTTTTCAATGTCATTTTAATTTCTTCATCAGAAAATCCGTGATTGCGCATTTTTGTTATATATTCAATAGCGTTTTCATATCTTTTTAATTTATTAACTGCTTTTTTTGTTTGAGGTGTTGCTATTATTTTTTTATCTGATTTTTTGAACATGTTTTCAGTTTTCTTTTTAGAACTTTCTTCTTTTTGAATAATTTTTTCTTTAATAGCTTCTTCTTTTTTCTTATTATTGAATAAAACAATTCCGCCTGTTATTCCTAAACCAATTAACAAGAAGCTTATTGTTCCGCTGATTATAAAGAAAAGGGATTTTGTATTTTTATCTTCAGGTTTAGAGATTTGTTCTTGAGGAGTTTCTATTGATTCAATAGCTGCTTTTTCTTCTTTAGTTAATATTTTTTCTTCAGATTCGTTTTCAGCTAGAGGAATTGCTTTGATGTCAATTTCAACTTTTGTTGAGCTTATTATTTTCACTAAGGTTATTTCAATATCGTTTTGGTTATCTGAATCTAAATCTATTTGTTTTGTTTGGCCTTCTTCAAGTTCTACATAAAGAGGCTCGCTTCTGATAATAAGTGTTGCAGTTTTACCTTTTATTTGCGAGAGTTTTATTGAATGTTTTTTAATACTGGATTTTCTTACAATATTAAAGGAATAGACAATGTTTTGTGTAAAGATTTGCTTTATTTTTTTGTTTTCTGTAATGTTTCCTTTGAAAATTGCTCCACCACCACTTCCTCCACCAGAGACATGATTAGATGGCTTGTCTGGTTCTTGCGGAGGTGCAGTATATTGAAGAATTGTTATTGTAGAGGAATTAACCCACTCAGAATAATTTTCGCCATCAAACAATCTCATGCTGCAGAACCATGTTTCATTAACAGCTAAGTTTGTGGAATTTAACTGCGAGCTAAATTCAGTACCAGTGTTATATGAATTATTGAAATCCTGTTCTATTGCAAGTATTGTATTATTATACCATTGGATACTTACATTTAATAAATCTTCATTTGGGTCAGATATTGTTGCAAAGCAGTTTAGATTTTCATTAGTATTATTATTTCCATTTGTTGAGTTAATTTCAACTACTGGATTATTTGGTTTAACATTTGCTAAGCTTACTGCAAATACTATGGTGCTGGAATTCTCATTTCCAGAACTATCATTTGCATAAATGGTCCAGGTATTGCTTCCAGTGTTTGAGCTAAGTCCTGTGATGTTTGATGTGCATGAAGTTGTTGTGTTTGTAGCACCAAAATCTGTTGAATACCAGCAATTATTAAGATTATTATCTGATGCTGAGAAGTTTAGTGTTGTTATATTTGTGTAATAGGTTGTGTTTTCAGGATATAAAATAGATACTGCTGGAGCAATTAAATCTGGTTCTGAATATGAACTTTCAAATGCACCAATATCTGGAGCATTTCCATTATATGGAAGATTAACTGCTTCTCCATTGCTCCAAGTTATTGATTGATTAACTGTAATAGTTTCAGCTGCATAATTTACATCTATAATCTCGACAAGATCATCTCCAATTTGGACAATATCTCCTGAAATATTAACTTTTGACTCTGAGCTACCGACATTTTCTAATCTTGCAAAAAAGTAATTTGCTTCTTCAACATTTATTACTGTTCCTGTTCCGCTATTTGTAGTATAAGTTAGATTACCCCCTGCATCAATTGCTGGGCTTGTTGAATTTAAACTGTAGTTTCCATTTTCATAGTCTTCAAATCCAGGATTAATAGTTAAATCTTCAGAAACTTCTGGTTGTGCAAGCCATTGAGTGAAATTAAAACTAAGTGTTCCTTCATCAGGTTGCCAGAGACTGCTACTTGAAAAATCACTATTGTTGCGCCACCAAATATTATGCGAGTAATAGCTTTTTGTAGTTGTAAGATTAAATGAATCTCCGCCTTCGTCATTAGCATGATATAATAAGAATGTGTTCGGATTTTGGGTTGCAAAGAAAATATTATTTTTTAGTGTAAAACCTACTAATTGTTTAGATGGTGCATAGTGATCTGTATTTGCTGTTATAAATCGTCCATAAGATCCTGTGCCATTTGTTATAAAAACTGAATTGTAAATTGTTGCATCTAGAGTTCCGTTATCAAAGTTAAATGAACCACTATTCCATTGAATATCGTTTCCAAGTATATTTGAACCACTTTTAAATATAGTGTTTCTAATAATTGTATTGTTACTTCTACCAAGATTAAATGCCTGTGCATTTTGAGTTTCAAAATATGAATCTTCAACAAGAATATCAGAGGTGCTGTGTGCGATTTGTAATGCGGGGTTAACTGAATTACTTCCCCAACAATCCTTTATATATATATTTTTACAGATGTATGGAGTTTCATATCCACAGACAATATCAAAAGCATTTGCAGTAACATTAATTGAAGTTACATTATATATAATATGGTTTGGTCCGTTTCCAGAGTCATCTGCATATTCACAATGAATTTGCATGTTATCTTGTTGTCCGCCCATTCCATTAAAAGTAGAATGTTGCAAAACAGTATTGGAATTTGGCGTTGTTCCAGAACCGCTGCCATATAGATAAAAGCTTGAATCAATAAAAGTACAATATTCAACAGTTAAGTCATGAGCATTATACAATATTATTTGTCCTTTGTAATTATTATCTCCATAGGTACTTCCATCAAAAGTGCAATTTCTAATTGTTATATTATTTTTATCTCCAGTATTTCCTGCAATAAAATTAATTTCAGAAGTGATAGTTGGTGTTTTGAAATTTAAATTTTGGAAGATGATGTTTGATACACTGCTTTCAAAGTAAAAATAAGGATTTGGCATAGAGGCGTCGCTAGTTAAAATCGGATCTGCTCCAGAACCATATGCTCCGAAAATCATTGGATTACCTGTTGCGCCAGCTGTATTGCCAATTCCAATATAGTTGGTTGTAAGATTAAATACTTCTCCTCTTTTGAAAAGAATATCATCTCCATCATTAATTAGACCGTCATTATTTAATTCAGAATTTATTTTAGCTGTTGTTCTCCAAGGCCCATTTGTGCAGTCTGAAGTGTTTCCATCATCTTCACAACCATCTGGATTAAAATCTCCATTTGATACATTTCCATTCCAAGAATCATTTCCAAGTGTTGCATCTACATAAAATACTCCTGCTATTTCTGGATTATTTGATAAAGCAGTATATTCTTGAACAACAAATTCATGTTCAGAATATCCTCCAGTATATGTGAAATTTA
>CAYTAB010000013.1:3163-16063 GCA_964435825.1 Candidatus Woesearchaeota archaeon | reverse complement strand
TTTGTTTTTCTATTTTCCAAAAATTTAAATAATAGTCATTCTTTTTTTATGTTACGAGAAAGCTTTTCATTATGTGTCTATTGTTTTTGTTTTTAGTTCAGACACCTGTTTTTTCATTAGGAATCTCTCCTCCAATTGTTGAATTAAAATATATTCCTGGAAAAACAGAAGCAATTTCTTTTAGTGTTTCTTCTTCAAAAGTTATGTATTATAATGTAACTGTGAGAGGAGATAAAGAAGGTTTGTTTACTATTCCAACTGAACCAGGTTTAATTAAGGGAAGTGATTCTTTTTCAGTTAGTTTTACTCAACCACTTTATGAAAAACCTGGAAAAAAACAATATCAAGTTTGTGCAACTCAACTTCCAGAAAAATCTTATGGAAAGCGACAGATAAGTGCTCTTGTTTCTGTTTGCGGAACAATTTTATTGTTTGTTCCATATCCAGAAAAATATTTAGATTTGAATTTTTTAACTGAAAATGTAAATCATGGAGAAACAGCTTATTTTTTAGTTTCTGCAGTTAGCAGGGGAACAGATTATATTAAAACAATTACTGGACATATTCAAATATATGATGCTGAGCAAAATTCACTTGTTGCAGTTGTTCCTTTAACACCTATTTCAGGACTTGAAACAGATGAACGTGGTGAAATGTACGCAGAGTGGTCTACATTAGATGCTAAGCCTGGAAAATACAAAGCAATTGCAAATATTAAATTTGATGAAGAAAGCGAAACAGTTACTAAAGAATTTAGAGTTGGAACTTTGGATATTGTTTTAAATAACTATTCCACTCAAATAACTGGTGGTGGGATAAGACAGTTTAATGTTTCTGTTTCAAGTTTATGGAATGAAAAAATAAATGATGTTTATGCAAAAGTTTTTGTTTATGATAATTCAAGCAGAATAATTACTGAATTTCAAACAATTTCAACAGTAATAAATGAACCTTTTGGAACAGTTAGACTTTCAGGATATCTTGATGCATCAAAATTAGAGCCTGGAGAATATCCAATTAATATACAGGTTTTCTTTGAAGGAAAATTCAATGGCGGAAGAGGTACGATTATTATAACTAAAAATCATAATAAACTTAATTTAATTGTAGGTTCAAGTGTAGTTCTTCTTTCTTTACTAATAATCTTATTTGGAGCAGTTTTAATTGCTCGAAAGGAGTTTAGGACCTTTGTAAAGAAAAAACACAAAGAATTAAAGACCAGAGTAAAGAAAAAGATAAAAAGATCCCATTCTAAATCCTAAGAGTATGAAAAATAAGTACAAACTCTTATTTTTAATCCTTCTTTTAATCTGCGGAAGTATTCTTATTTATGGTTTTTTTGAATGGTATATTGTTGATGTTCAGACTACAGGTGTTGATTTTAAGGTTCTTGGTAAAAACAGAGCAGGTTTTAATTTAGATGTTGATGCACTTCATTTTGGAATAATCCCTCCTCAGGGAGGTGCTCAAAGAGGCATTATTTTAATAAATAATCATGAATTTCCGGTTTTTTTAAATATACGTGCAAAAGGAAATGCATCAGATTATCTTAGTGTTGAAAAAAATAATTTTGTTTTAGATGCAAATTCAACAAAAAGCATTTTATTTTTTATTGAACTTCCAGAAGATATTAACTATGGGATTTATAATGGAACTGTGACAATATTTTCTAAGAGAGCATTGTGGAGAGCAGTAGATATTTAGAAACATATTTATTAAATTATTTCTAAGTTGAAATATGAAGCAAGTATCTAAACAGATTTTATTTGTTTTATTGTTTATTTTGATAATAAGCATTCTTGCAAATGTGTTGGTTTATTTTTCTGGCAGAAATGCAGTTACTGGAAAGTCTTTTTCTGATTCAGGTCAGGTTTCAATTGTAAAGAACAGGCCTCCATATTTAGTTAAACCAATCCCAAATTATACTTGGCCGAGATTTACTTCAACAAATGGCCCAAATTTAAATGAATATTTTGAAGATCCAGATAATGATTCTTTAGTTTATTTTCACACTACTCTTGAATTTATTAATGTAAGTTACCTTTCAGGATGGTCTACTATTCTAACTCCGCGAGATGTGTGGTGGGGTGTTGAAAAAGTAAAATGGTTTGCAGTTGACCCTTTTAATCAATATGCAGAGAGCAATATTGTTTACTTAAATGTTACTTTTGTTGAATTAGTTGTTCAAGATGTATCAGAGTCAGGAGATAGTCAGGGCAGTAATAATCGCGTTCAGTATTTATGCATTGAGAATTGGAAGTGTACACAATGGTCAGAGTGCATTGGTGGTAAACAAGTTCGAAGTTGTATTGATGTTAATTATTGTATGACAAATAATACTATGCCTGAAGTTTTAAGAGATTGTGTTACTCCAGATTGTTATGATGGAGTAAAGAACTGTCATCATAATCTTTGCGAAGAAGATATTGATTGCGGAGGCCCTTGTTCTCCGTGCCCAAGCTGTTATGATGGTGAACAAAATTGTCATGATGGTTATTGCGAAGAAGATATTGATTGCGGAGGCCCATGTTTACCTTGCGGAATTAGTAACATTAAAGAATTTGCATTTATTAATGCACCATGGTTTGCTCTTTTGTTTTTGCTAATGAGCGTATTTATTGTAGAAGTTTACTTGTTTTATTTAGTTAATAAACATAAAAAAAATTCAAGAAAATAAATGGAGTAGTTAAATGGATGAGATTGAACGAAAAAAATATAATAAGTACAAATTTACAATTAATTTCTTGTTTTTATTTAGTTTTATTTTATTTATGGTTGTTGTTTTCTGGTATGCATATTTTACCTGTGTTATATTAAAAAACTGTTCAATGAGAGATCTTTATCTTTATTCATTTATTGCATTTTTCTTCTTTGGATTTTTATTTATAGTTCGAATTAAACGAGATTCAATTTCATATTATTTTGCTACACTTAGAAAAAAAAGCAAAGCTATAGTTGATAAAGCAAAAGAGCCTAATGAAACTGAAATTTTTAATAATAGATTTGCAGAACTTCAAAGACTTTATTCAATAAAAAACTCACTTTCAAGAGAAGAGCTTCATGAAAAACTTCATTTTGCATTTAAAGATTTTTTAGCTTCTTATTTTAAACAAAAAAAAGCTTGTACTTCTGATGAGATTTTATTGATGATTAAGACTTCTACACTTTCAGGTGAAATGAAAAATTCAATTTCTTTATTTATCAGGAATTTACGTGATGATTTTTATGCTAATAAAATTCATACAAAAGAGCGACTTTATTCTGAATTAAATAATGCTTTACAGGTTGCTGCTAAACTCAGAGAAAAGTTTAAGTGAAACCTTTAACATTTAACGTTAAACATTTAACATTTGAGCTTCTTAATAACATTTATATATCTTAAATGTTAAACTTTTAACATGCCTGGTAAGCCAAAGAAAGAGCATATAGTACGTAGTATTTTAAAACAAGCAGGCAGCAGGGGAATGTTTGTTTCTGAATTAGCAAGAGCAGCAAATGTTACACCAACTTCTGTTAATAGATATATTGAAAAAGAATGGAAAGAAAAAGTGCGGGTTGAAAAAAGAGGAGGTTTAACTTTTGTTTATTGGTTAAAATGACACGAGAGCTAAAACAATATATAAAAGAATGTTTGAGAAAAGGAGAATCAGCATCAACTATTTATCATAAGTGTCTTAACCGTGGCTGGAATCATTATGTTGTTCGTGCTATGATTCGTCATGTTGGCGATGAATTACAAACTCAAACAATGAGAAAAAGAATATTTTTAGCGTTTAGTATTATTGTGGCATCTCTTTTGCTAAGTCTTTTTGTCGGGGGCAGAATCAGTGGATTTTTTGTTTTAAGTTCAGATTCAATTAATAATCCTGATGCCCCTGAATTTGATTTTGGTTCTTTAGGATTTGGTTTTGGAGCACAGTCAGGTATTGTTTATTTAGATCCGCCAAGTGATTTTCAAATGTATGAGGGTTATACTTATTCAAATAGTAATTATTTTAGAGCTAATTCCACGCAAGTAGAAGATATTAACTTTTATGGTCTTGAAGTTAATCCAGCATGGGCTACAATTACAGGTCAGGATAATGGCGGTCCTGGAACATGGGCATATGGTTCATTATCTTTGTCTCCAGCAATAAGCACTATTGGAAACTTTACTATTTTTGCAATTGCTGTTGGAAATACATCTGAAGATGGAGATGCAAGATCTTTTAGAGTTGAAGTGTTGCAAAATGACCCACCAGAACTTTTACATAATGTTTCTAATTATACCTGGTATGAGGATACAGTTAATTCCAGTCTTAATTTAAGTTATAATTTTAATGATTCAAATGGACATGCTCTTACATTTGGAGTTGTTAATTATTCTGACAATTTTTCAAAAATTACTTTTATTAATAATCTTACAAATAATGGTGTAATTCATATGGTTCCTGAACAGGATTGGTATGGTTCTATCTTAGTTTACTTCACAGCAGAGGATAAGGTTAACTTAACTAATAGTAATGTTGTTAATTTGACTGTTTTGAATGTTCCTGATGCTCCAAATGTAACAAGCATAGCAATTAATCCAGAGCCATTATATTCCTATAATAATCTGTCTGCAAGTTTTATAGTTGTGGATAGTGATAACTCTTCTCTTGAAGTTAATGTAAGTTGGTATAACAATACTGCATCTGGCTGGGATTTGATTTTTGAAGAGTCTGTAAACTGTACATCTGGGCAGGTTTGTACAGTTAATGACTCTATTTTATATTCTGACACTGCTATTGGAGAAAACTGGAATTGTACAATTGTTGCTTCTGATGGAAATCTTGTTAGTTCTTCATCAACTAATTTATCTATTACTAACTCTCCTCCAATTTTAAATGTTTCAGATAATTCAAATGCGTCTAATAAACTAAATGTTGGCCAAAATGTTTCAATAAATATTAGCTGGAATGATTATGATGTAGATTCAATTGATATTTATGTTTGCAATACAAGCAGTATTAATACTTCAGGTTGCAGTGATACAGAATTGTGCAGTTTTCTAGGACAATCATCTTCTGGCGCAGATATCTGTTTAATACAGGTTCAGCAACAAGATTCAAATTATTCAAATAGATCTTATTATATTGCGGCATGCGATGGTTTAATTTGTTCAGCAGTTTCTCGGGGAGATTATTTTATTAATCATGCACCAAATTTGTTTAGAAAAAATTTCTTTGCACCTCTTTCTGAGAACATTACAACATGCAGCGGAGATTGTGGTTCTGGAGATAATCATGAACTTTATCTTAAATTTGATTTAAGTGAAATTAATCAAAGTGTTGATGTAATTTTTGATTATGCTGAACTTGTTTTTGATGTTAATGAAGTTTTAGGAAACTGGTCAAATATTACTGCTATTTATGATATTCAAAGCGATTCATGGTCTAACTCCTTTACATATTCAGAGCTTGAAGCTTTGCCAAATGAATCATATGGCGCTCTTTCAGGTGTAAATCAAACAGGAACCTATAGTGCAAGTATTTCTGATTTAATTAATCAGACAACTTATAATGGAGATTCTTTACTTTCTTTAAGACTTGCTTCAATTTACTCTGGTTCAAAAAATAATCAAAGTTCTTCAGTGTTTGTAATTGGTAATAAAAATAATTTAAATCTGCAAAACGGAAGCATCTCGGTTGATAATTTATTTTTGAACATTTCATATAAGCATCAGTTGCATTCAAAAACCTGGAAAATGAATTTACCTGCACCAGAATTTAATTTAAATGATTATTTTGAAGATCCTGATGGAGATAGTTTAACTTATTTTGTTAATGGAACCTCTTATTTAGATATTTCAATTGAATCTGATGGTGATGTAGTTATAAATGTACCTACTTTGTGGTATGGTCAAGATAGTGCAGTGTTTACTGCTCAAGATTCAAATGGGCTTAATTATAGTATGGATCCTGTTTTATTTATTGTTGAATATGTTCCAGGAATCAGTGTACCGATCCCAAGTTCTGGAGGTGGAGGCGGTTCATCTCGTACAGAAATTGCATCTTTAGATGTTAAAGTTCCAAGCGTCTATATGGGTTCAACAGATGAATTATATGTTCCATTTAGTTTATTTAATTCAGGAGAGGTTGATTTTTCTGGAATAAATCTATCAACCTTTTTTGATGTTAAGGGTTTGGATGTTACTTTTATGGATGATACTTTTATTTCAGGATTGGCTGTTGGGGAAACATACTCATCTGAACTTCTTCTTGAAACCTCAAATGTTGTTGAAGGAAACTATTCTGTTGAATTAATGGCAAAGACAATTTATCCTTCTTTGTCAGAATCTGGTACAATATATATAACAATTCAGCATAAAGATTTTACAAATAAGTCTCTTCAAAAGGAGATTGCTTTTGCAGAAGATTTATTTAGGCAGAATCCTGAGTGCTTGGAATTAATGGAGGTTGTATTTAGAGCAAAAGATGAAGTTGCATCAAGTAACTTTAAGGAAGCTTCTGAAATGTTGTCACAGGCTGTTAAAGATTGCAGAGAGCTTATATCTGATGACAGCCAAGATTTGCTTGACATTTCATTTACTGCCTTTTTGGTTCAGAATATACCAATTATTCTGATTATTGCTGGAGTAATGATATTTGTATATATTGTAGCAATTGCTTTACTTAGAAAGTGATTTTTTCTCTTTTTCTTTTGTTTTTTCGTTTATAAATTCTTTAATTTGTTGAAGCAGATTTATAATCTCATTTTTTGTTACTTTTTTTCGCGAAAACTTAATTAAATTATAAGAATCTATAACATCTTTTAGTTCTTTTAGAGTTTCTAAACTTTCTTCTTTATCTTTTTTTTCAAGATACTTATAAGCTTTTATTATATTTAGGTTTTCATTATCTAGGTCATATGCTTTAACTAAAAAAGCTTTTAAGAAAAATTCTGCTTCAGCAAGCATGGTATTTTCAGGATATGCTTCATAATTGCTGATTAAATGATCTATTCTTATAAGAAGATCTCGCGCATAATTCCGCAGCTTTTTTCTTTCTGCTTCTTTTTTCTTTGATTTTAGTTTAAACCAGTCAGAATAATGATTTAGATATAAAAAAATCCAAATTCCTAAACCAATTATAAATAAAATTAGTACAACTGCGCCAACTTCAGTAAATGAAAAATCTCCTAATGCAGGAATTAGCGCCATATTTTTTTATTTAATTACATAAATTTAAATCTATCTGTTTTAATTTATATATCACAAACTATTTATTTTATACAATACTTCATAATTTTATGAGTAAAAAAGTAAAGAAAGATAAATCTACTAAAGCCAATATGCAAAAAAAAGTTAATGATAAGGTTATTACTCGAGCTATTCTAAACAATAAAAAACAACTTCAAAATTCTTCTATACAAAAGGAAGATTTTATGCCTAGAGGTCAGCAATTAAAAGCAACTAACAAGATTGATGATAAAAAACTAGATAAAAAAAAGATTGAGCTTACAGCGAAACAGAAGAAGATTGTTAAATCTCAGCAAAAACTTGCTACAGAAGATTTAGAAATAAAAGCTCTTGCAAATTATGTTAAAATTGCTAAGAAAAAGATTGATGATTTAAAAAGAGAAGTTTCAAAAACAGTTGTTGGTCAGGAAGTAGCAATTAATCATCTAATTATTGGTCTTCTTGCAAATGGTCATGTTTTGGTTGAGGGAGTTCCAGGTATTGCAAAGACTCTTATTGTAAGAAGTGTAGCTACAGCTTCAGGTTGCGCATTTGGAAGAATTCAATTTACTCCAGATTTACTTCCAACAGATATAATTGGAGTTTCAATTTATACAGGAGATAGTTCTGGAAAAAGTATTGAAAAATCTTTTGAGATTTTAAAAGGACCTGTTTTTAATAATTTCATTTTAGCAGATGAAATTAATAGAGCGCCTCCAAAAGTTCAATCTGCACTTTTAGAGAGCATGCAGGAGCATCAAGTTACAATTGGCAGACGCACTCTTAAATTAAATGAGCCTTTTTTTGTTTTTGCAACTCAAAACCCAATTGAACAAGCAGGTACTTATCAATTACCTGAGGCACAACTAGACAGATTTTTGTTTAAGATTTTTGTTACTTATCCAAAAATGACTGAAGAACAACAGATTTTAAATCAAAATACAACAGTTCGTAGTTTTGATTTTTTTAAGATTAATCCAGTTTTATCTGCTAAAGATCTTATGTGGATGCAGGAATTAACAAGAAGGATTTATTTAAATGAAGAGATTGAAAAATATATTATTAGAATTGTTGATGCTACACGATATCCTGAGAAATATGGACTTAAAGATATTAAAAAATATGTTGATTTTGGTTCAAGTCCAAGAGGTTCTATCGGTTTATTTATTGGTGCAAAAGCAAACGCAGTTATTAATGGACGTTACTTTGTTCTTCCAGAAGATGTTGTTGAAGTTGCAAAGCCTGTTTTAAGACATAGAATAAGTTTAACATATGAAGGTCAGGCAGAAGGTTTGACTTCAGATATTATTATTGAGCGAATTATTGAAGAAGTTCCAGCACCGTAAAAATGCGAGAAATTAAGATAGATGAACAGTTAGTTAATGAAAAGATTAGAGTTCTTTTTGGTAGAAAGCTTTCTCATACTATTTTTGCAAGTAAATATATGTCTGTGTTTAAGGGGCGAGGCATGGAATTTGAATCTTTTAGAGATTATATTATTGGTGATGATGCTGATTTAATTGACTGGAAGGCAAGCAAAAGAGCAAATAAAATCTTAGTGAGAGAATATACAACTGAAAAAGAAATTGATGTTTTAATAATGTTTGATATAAGCTCTTCAATGTATTATTCTTCAATTGATAAGTTAAAGGTTGAGTATTCTGTTGAAATGATAATGGCTCTGTCTTATCTTGCAATGCAGATGGGAAGTAAAGTGGGTTTAATAATGTTTTCAGATAAGATTCATCATTTTCTTCCACTTGGTGCAGGAGCTATGCATAATAATTTTATTACAGGAATGCTTAAAGACCCTAAAAATTATCCTGGAGGAAAAGCAAATCTTTCTCGAGCATTTAATTTTGCCAGGCAATTTTTGAAAAAAAATACAGTGATTATTGTTATATCTGATTTTCTTCAATTAGATAAATTTTGGAAGCATTCATTCTCAGTTATGAGTTATAGATATGATGTTATTGGTTTTATTATTAGAGATAAGACTGATAGGGAAATACCGCGCGGAGGTTTTTTAAGAGTTGTAGATCCGTACTCAAATGAAGAGCTAATAGTTAATACAGATTCTACTGCTAAAAAATATAACTTGTTGATGAAACAAAATGAAAAAGACCTTCATGAGTTTTTTTTAAGTCATAATTCAGATTATTTACTTTTAGATACAAGTCAGGACTTTTTTGATCCAATTATCTCTTTTTTAAAAAGGAGGTCATCAACATCCAAATAACATTTCAAAATCCTACATATTTATGGTTTTTGCTATCTATACCCCTTTTAGTATTAGTTCATGCATTTAGTTTGAGACGCAGTAAAAAAAGAGGATTGCAGTTTGCTAATTTTGATGCACTTAAGCGAGTTTCAAATCAGAAAATTTATTCAAAGCAGATATTCTGGTTTTTCATTCATATTCTTTTTTTAATTTTGATTATTTTTTCAATTTCAGGCATAACTATCTGGAGAACAACTAGTCGCGGAGGTATTTCTTTTGTTATTGCAATTGATACAAGTTCAAGTATGCTTGGAAAAGATTTGCAGCCAAGTAGGATAGACGTTGCTAAACAAGCAGCTATTAATTTTGTTGATGTTCTTTCTAATAATGATGTTGGTTCTAAAATTTCAATTGTAACTTTTTCAGGAAGCGCACTTTCTGAAGGAGGATTTTCTTCAGAATATTTTAAAGTTAAAGATTTAATTAAGGATATTGAAATAAGTGATATACCTGGAACTGCAATTGGCGAAGCTATAGTTCTTTCTTCTAATCTTCTTTCAGTTGAAAACATGGATGATGAGGAAACTTTAGGTTCAATTATTTTAATTACAGATGGTCAAAGCAATGTTGGTATTGATGTTAATTCAGCAATTGAATATGCAAACCAACGACATATTGTTGTTAATACAATTGGTGTTGGAACAAAATCTGGAGCAAAGTTTGGAAATTCAAAGTCTTTGTTAGTTTTAGATGAAGCAGAATTGAAGAAAATTTCAGATTCTACTGGAGGCAGGTATTTTTATGTAAATGATCAAGAATCTTTTGATAAAGCTCTTGAATCAATTGCACTTGAAAGTTCTGGAAAAGTCAGTGTTTCATTAGCGCCTTTCTTTTATCTTGCAATTTTGTTACTTACATTTATGGAATGGTTTTTTACAATCACTCGATATCGTATTGTTCCTTAAAAATGTAAAACAACTATTTATTGATGATTATTTTTAGAATTTCGTTTCGTATTTTTAATCTATCTTGTTTTCCATTTATTATATTGTATTTGAAAAATCTTCCAAGTTTTAGATATTTATTGCGTGCTTTTTTTAGTGGAATAAAATATTCATTTGGTTGTCTTGGTGAGTCACGTTTTTTAATTCTTCTTAATGCTTCCTGTGCACTGATATCCAGTATAATTTTATAATCTGGTCGAGGAATATGTTCAATTAAATCAAGAATTAATTCAGCTTGAACTCCTTGCATTGTTTGATATATTAGTGATGCAAGAGTATATCTTTCAGAAATTACATAATATCCTTTTTTTAGTAAAGGTTTTATTTTATTTTCATATTCCTCAATTCTGTCTGCAGTGAAAAGCAGTGCTTGAGCTTTTGGAGACATTTTTATTTTTCTTCGTAAAACATCCTTTAAAATACCACCAAGAACAGTGTTGGTTGGAATATGACATAATGCAACTTTGTATCCTTTTTTTTCAAGTGCATCTTTTATTAGAAGTGCCTGTGTGGTTTTTCCACTGCCATCAATTCCTTCAAGAGCAATTATTTTTCCAGAGTGCATAATTAATATTATTTGTTTAAGTAAATAAATGTTACTTCTTTTTAAAAAAAGAATCGAATAGTGGAAAACTTATCTCCCATATCTTGTCTGAGATTTCTTCAATTGGTTGATTTCCATCAATAATTTTAATGTTAGTATTTGGAAAAAGTTCTTTTGCAGAATTAATTGCTTTTTTGTATCCTTTTTCTGTTTTTTTAAATTCTTTAATTGATTGTTCAAAACTTTCTGTAGGTTTCATCTTTCTTTCTTTTTTTCTCAGATAGCAGATTTCTGCAGGAGTATCAATCATTATTATTAAATCTGGAGAAATAAATCCTATTTCATACATTTTATGAAGTTGTTCTGAAATTGGAAGTTCTCTTTCTCCCTGATATGCCCAACTGGATAAAAACCCGCGGTTTTTTAATACAGGTTTTCCATCATTCAGTGCAGGAATAATATGATATTTAAATAACAATTCTCTGCTTTCATAAAATAAGTCTGTGAGTTCCTGATTGTTTGATGATTGTAATAGACTTCTTATTTTACTTGCTCTAAGAAATTGTTTATATGGAAAATCTGGTTCAAAATGAGATATATCTCCAGATTCTTTTCTTATGCGTATTTCCTTTGCTTTTTTAACAAGGTTTTCTTGCTCAAATATTTTTGAAGGTTCTTGTGTAAGAATTATTTTCTCACGTGGTGCAGGTTTAGAATAAATGTAAAAATTATCTAGTTCAATAGTTGAAATTCCAATTTTATTAAGTTTGTTTACTAAAATATTAAATTGAGTATCTTTTCCACTGCAGTCATTTCCTTCAAAAACAATGAAAGGTGCGCCATAATTATTAAAATCATTTGGATGCAGTTGAATTTTTAATTCCTGATATTTGATTTATTTCACCTTTTTAAACATCTATCTTTCTTTTTTTATCTTTTTCTTTTGTAAATAATATAATACCCTATTTATTGAATTTAAGCTAAATTTATTAACTTTGTTTTGTTTAGTATTTTATGCTTGATAATTTTGTTGCTGAGTTAAGAATACGCGGATTTAGTGAAGAAACAATTAAGTCATATAGTTTTTTTGTTAAAAAATTTATTGACTTTATTAAAAAGGATATTGGTTCTGCTGATGAAAATGATGTGAAATTGTTCTTAGCATATCTTATCTCTGATAGAAAACTAAGTTCAGCAAGTGTTGCACTTGCAAAGGCAGCAGTCTCTTTTTATTTTACTGAAATCTTAAAAAAGAAGTTTAATTTAAAGACTCCAAAAATACATAAAAAAGTCCCTGTTGTTTTAACAAAAGAAGAAGTTAGGGAAATGATAAATTCTGCAAATACACTTAAACATAAACTTATGCTTGAGCTTTTTTATTCTTCTGGATTACGATTAAGTGAATTAATTAATTTGAAAATTAATGATCTTGAATTTGAAAATAAAATCGGTTGGGTTAGAAAAGGAAAAGGTTCAAAAGACCGAATGATTATTCTTTCAGATAGAGTTGTTCTTGATTTAAAGAAATATCTTAAAAATCGTAAAGATAAAAGCGATTTCATTTTTACAGGAAGAGCAGGAGAAACAATTTCAAAAAGAGCTGTTCAAAAAGCAATTAAATCTATTGCTATGAAAGCAGGTATAAAAAAAGATGTTCATGTGCATACTCTACGACATAGTTTTGCAACACATCTTCTTGAATCAGGCACAGACATACGTAAGATTCAAGTGCTTCTCGGGCACTCAAATCTCAGCACAACGCAGATTTATACAAAAGTTTCAACAACAGAACTTAAAAAAGTAAAAAGCCCATTAGATGAATTATAGATTATAGATTGTTAAGCAAATATCTCGCATGGGTCTCTTTGCGAGAAGGACAGTTTCAACAACAGAACTTAAAAAAGTAAAAAGCCCATTAGATGAATTATAGATT
>CAYTAB010000013.1:0-3063 GCA_964435825.1 Candidatus Woesearchaeota archaeon | reverse complement strand
AGCTTAGTGACTAAGTTAACAAATACTCTTTTCGTGTGATTGGGTCAATTGCTGTTTTATTATGCTCATTTTCTAATGAAATTCCAGGATATCCATATTCTCCTGCTGTACTTTCAAGAACAATGCATTCTGAGTCGTCTATTTTATATGTTGTTATGCTTATGTTGTCTGGATCTAAGACATAATAATCAATTTCTTTTTTTAAGCTAAGCTCTACATCTGCATTATTTTCGTTTTCATTATAAATTAATATTCCAATGTTTTTGTCTATTTTAATTGATTTTTGATATTTTGTTGTTAGTGGAGCATAATAACTGGTGTATTGCATAAATTCTTCATTATTTATTGCTTTTTTATATTCTTCTTTTGATGGAACAATATGGATTTCAACAGGTTCAGAGCTTTGAACATTAAATGTAAAGTTTATAGCATAATCAAGTTTTTCTCCTTCACCTCCAAGATAGTAATAATAGTTTTGTTTTATTGATACTTGTTCGTTTCTTACTGTTGTTTCTGTTCTTTTTAAATCTTCTAAAATATATTTATACAGCTTTGTTGAGTTAATATCACATGCTAATGTAAAAGAATGGCTTGGAGTTAAAACAAAGTATGTTTTTATTCCTGCATTTTCAAGTAAGGAATTTAAAAGAATTGTTAAATCTTCACAATCTCCACCTTTATTTTTTATTGTTTCATTTACTGGTTGGATATATTCTGAAACTCGCGGGTCAGAATAATAATGATAATTATTTACTACATATTTATATATTTGATTTACAAGGCATTCTCTGTCTCCAGATTTACAAGCTGATGCTTGTGATAAAGCAAGATTTCTTAATTGAGAATTTTTAACTTCAATTTTATTAATATATTTGTCAGATGTTTTATAGGGTAATGTTTTTGCAAAGAAGATAATATAAATTTGAGAAAAAATAATTGCTAGTAAAAAAATAATAATAATTGAATAAAGAAGATTTTTGGATTTCATTGTAAGATTTTTGTTTTTATTATATTTAAAGATATACTCAAAAAGTTTATATTGTAATTAATGTATGAAATCTATATGATATCTTTTGCTGAGTCTATAATACTAGCTTTTGTTCAGGGAATTACAGAATGGCTTCCTGTTTCAAGCTCAGCTCATCTTTCGTTAGTAAGTCATTTTTTTCATGTTGAGAGCTCAAGTGTTTTTTATGTAATTATGCTTCATTTTGCGACTGCCTTTGTTGTTCTTTTTATATTTCAGAAAGAATTTTTTAAAATGTTTAAAGCATTTTTTAGAGCTGATTTTAAATCAGAGTATGGAAAAAAAGCATTGTTCTTAATTATTGCAACCTTACCTGTAGCTGTTTTGGGTGTTTTTTTAGAAAGTATTTTTGAGAAAATTTATTTAAATATTAATCTAATTGGTCTTTTTTTATTGCTTACTGGTTTGTTTTTATTTTTAGTTGAGAAATTTCCAAGAGGACTTGCTTTGAATTATAAAAATACTTTTATAATTGGACTTTCTCAAATTATTTCAGTTTTTCCTGGAATTTCAAGAAGCGGTATCACTTTAGGAACGGGTTTGTTACTGGGAATAAAAAAAGAAGAAGCTGCTAAATTCTCTTTTATGCTTGGTGTACCTTTACTTTTAGGCGCAGGTTTGTTTCAATTAATTTTTAGCCCTTTTTCTATTGATATTGAATTTTTTCCATTAATAATAGGAATAATTGTTACAATGGTTACGTCTTATTTTTCAATTAAGTTTTTGTTAAAAGTGATTATGAAAGAAAAATTGTGGTATTTTGGTATTTATTGTTTTTTAATTAGTTTATTAGTTCTTGTTTTTGGTTAGCTTTTTATATTGAGGTTTATAATTATAAAGTATGATTAAGCTTAATAGTGAACTCCGAACATCAGATAGTGTTAGAATTTGTTATCGAGTACATCATGGGTCTAAAAAAGAATGGATTGTTTTTTTACATGGATATAGAGTAAACAGTTCAGTATGGACAGATTATCTTACTTATTTTGAGAAAAAAGGTTACTCAACAATTGTAATGGATTTGCGAGGCCATGGTCAATCAGGAAGACCAAGAAGGATTTCAAAATATCGGCTTTCAAGATATTCAAAAGATTTGCATCAAGTTATTAAACGAGAGAGAATTAGTAATTTTGTTTTAGTTGGATATAGTATGGGTGGAACAATTGTTTTAGATTATTATGGAAGATATCCTATTGGAATTAAAAAACTTGTTTTAATAAGCACTTCCTGTGAATTAAGAAAGGGAATGCGGAAACGCGCTAGAGTTTTGTTTCCTATTGCAATGACTCTTCTTGATTCAATAAGGGCGCTTTATTCAAAGTTATATAAAAAAGAAGATTCAACTCTGGATTTTTCTGAACTCAAAAACAAGGATGGTATTGAGCTTTTATTTGAACTTGCACGAGATAATACTTGCAGGCTTAATCTCCCAGAATTTGCATCTTTAATTGCTTTTAGTGCTAAGAAAGCTTCTCAAAAAGTTAAAGTTCCTACTTTGATTATTGGTGGAGATTCAGATGAATTATTTTCTATTAATTCTTTTCATGAGCTTAATTTACTTATTCCTGATTCCAAACTTAAAATATTCAAAGGCACACATTGTCTTGTTTTTTCAAATCCTAAGCCAGTTATAAATTCAATTGATAAATTTTTACATTAGAAATCTATTTATATTGACATATTTTTATTGAAGTTATGGTAATCAAAAAAAGAATTAAAAGAAAAAGCATTTCAAAAATTGAGAATATTCGAGATTCAAAAGGAATTGCAGGTTTTGTTTTTGCTGTTGTCGGACTTGGGATTTTTTTAGCATCACCTTTGCTTTCGTTAGGATTTTCAATTACTGCAATTGTTCTTTCAGTATTGCAGCAAAAAGAGAGAAAAATCCTTTTGTCAAAAATATCAATTACTCTTTCAATAATCTCGATTGCATTGGCATTAATTGTCTTTTTTTTATATTTTTTAAGAGCATTAATGTTAATATCTAATCTGTTTTTAATCTAAGAATTTTGGATTATTGCATTGTTTATTGTTTC
>CAYTAB010000012.1:0-16463 GCA_964435825.1 Candidatus Woesearchaeota archaeon | reverse complement strand
AATGCCAGATTTTTTTAGAATATTTTTTTAATAGATTGAGGTAGGTTTCAAATTTGGATTTCATTATAAAAGAATAAATAAATCACAATAAATAGATTATGGTTTTATTTAATTTTTTCAATAGTTTTTTCAAAATCAGATATTTTTTTTATAAGAGAAGTAATTGCCTCGTTCCAGACTTTTTTTGCATCTTTTCCCTGAGTTTTTAAGAAAAATTCAATTTCTCCAACTTCAGGATGTGTTATTCTAAATCCTGCAAGTTTTGTTTCTTTAATTTTCCATAATTCAGTTTTAATTAAATTAAAAAGACCTTGGTCTAATTTTGGAAAATGAATTTCAAGTTCGTTTTTTGTATTTTTTATTATTTTTGAGTTCATATCCATTTTAGTAACTTTTATTCAGATGAATTTATAAGGATTGCGGTTATATCTCTTCAGCATTTATTATTGGTTTTGGGAATATATTTTGGTCTTCAATTATTCTTGGACATGCAGTATTTACCCAAACTTCAATATCTCTAAAGTTAATCATATCTGTTGGAGATACTGTATCTGAAATAAACAAAAAAACTTCCTTACCTTGTTTTTCAAGGTTTTTTTTAATAATTAATGCAAGTTTCTCATTATATTGTCCAGGTTTTGTTGTTACCCAGATACCTATTTTTTTAGCATCTTTTAATTTCTGTAATCTTGCTGCTTTTTTTGCAAGAAAGCTCTTAATATTTTTTGAATCAAAAAACTCAACTTTGCCAGTTTCTGGATTAATCTGAAGTATCTTCTTTTCTGAATTAAGAAACAGAGCAATAGGATGGAAATAGCCTGAACCAAGATATATTAGCAAATTGCTTTTTGCTTTTTTTGCAGCAGTTGCATCGCAACCAAGAATCTGGGAGGAGAATTTTGAAGAGATACCTTGCTGGCTTGTTTTTTTTATAGAAGAAAGAAACTCAATTTTAATGTTATGCTTTTTATAAAATTTTTTTATTAATGGAAGCTGATTTATGAATTGAACTGTAGTAAAAAACGCTGCAGAAGTTTCATCTTTCATAAAAGCAAGTGATTTTTTAAGCAAAGGAGTAATTTCAGTTGTATCATAAACTGGAATGAATATTGTTTTCATATGCCTAATTTATAAGTAAAAAATATAAGAGTTGCTATAAAAATTCAAAATAAAAGAAAAAAAGCGCAAAGTTTATCGTAACTTTGCAAATATCTGAATAGCCATTGCAATTGCTCCAATTAATACAAGAATAAATGCAATAACTACAAAGATAAGTTCTACATATTGTGTTCCTGGAATGCTAATTGCTGGTGTGATAGTGGAAACTACTGCACTAAGAAGCAAGAAAATTGCTCCAGATGCGATATATCCTACTTCTTTTCTTATTGCTTCCATATATCCACTGTATTTCAAAAAGGCGATTCCAAGAAGTAAGGCAATTCCAACGCCTACGCTTCCTTCAAATAAACCTAGTACCATTTGAGTATTCACCTTTTAATTAGAATAAAGGCTTAGAGATATATAAAGTTGAGTAATTACTATATTATAGTACTGCAAGAATCATATTGCTGAATGCCCAAAATTAAAAACTATGTCAAAATTATAGTCTTTTAAAAAGAAAGGTGTGTCACATGCACCAAAATTTGTTGACATCCAAATAAAGATTTCAGCATTTGTTTTTGATTTTATTTCTGTTGATATTTGAGTTGCATAAGGTTTTAATCCATCTGGAAGCTGGATACATACTTTTTTTGCCTTAGATTTATTAATTTCATTAATGATTTTTTGTATTTCAAAATCATATTTCATATAATAAAATCATCAAATAAGTTTAAAAATATATGCATTTATTAACAATTATGAAACAAGTAACAGATGCAAAGTTAGATAGATACTTTAAAGTTACAGGCACTGCTTTAAAAAAAGCCAAACTTAGCAGAAATCTCAGTGAAAAAGAAAAGAAACTTGCTCTTCAATTTAGGGATTTTTGCCAGAGATATTTTGAAGATGCAAAGTACTTTAGAGAAAAAGGCGATTATGTCACAGCATTTGCTGCTTTAAATTATGCTCATGCATGGTTAGATGCTGGCGCAATACAAGGTTTATTTGATGTAAAAGGGCAGGATAAATTATTTAGTGTTGATTAAGAATTAAAGAGCTTAATTGATTTTCTTGCTGTGGGTCTCTTCAGCTGAAGGACTTTGATGTAAAAGGGCAGGATAAATTATTTAGTGTTGATTAATCTTGAAACTCTTTTGAATCAAGTTGAGAAAGTTTCTTTTTTAAATCGCGGATAATCCATTCTGCTTCTGAAAGAATGCGCGCATTTTTTTCATCTTCTGGAGAAAGCTGCTGTGTTCTTCTTTTTTCTGCATTTTTCAAAACAAGCTCATTAACTGCCTGTTCAAGATCCTGTGTTGCAGTAATTATATCTTGAGGAGAGAGTTCTTCTTTTTCTTCTGGTTCATAATAATCCTGTTCAGTTTCTTGCTCAGAGAATACAGATTCCTGTTCTGGAACCTGTGGCTGAGATTGAATTTGATTTTGATAATCTGGTTGCGGCGCATAGGTCTCTTGAGTTATTTCTGAAGGCACTATATTATCTTGTGATAATTCTTCTGTTTCTTGAAAAGAGTCTTCAATCGGTGCTGACTGCATTTGCGGTTGCCCTGCCATTGAATATGCTTCTCTATCAAGTAGAATATATGGTCCGTGTAATTTTATTTTCTGGCCTTCATTTAAAGATAAATCTGAAGGCACATTAATCAAACAAGGAATTCCAATATCCTGACAAGAAACAACCAAATATGATGAAATTGAGTTTGATTTTGAAACAATTCCTGATGAGAGAATTAAGTAGGGGTCAAATGATGCTCGTGCTTCATTTACCTGAAAAATCGCATTTTTATCAAAAACAAAATTACGATAATATATTCCTGAACATGAGAAATTATTTGTAGGTGTTGCTCTTACAATAAAATCATCAACTTCTGAAAAAGGTTTAACAGGCTCTTTAAAAATATTTGAAATTGGTTCTGTTTTTGTTATAAGCACTTTTTTATTAAATACAATCCAGTTTATTTTTTGTGGATAATTAAAAATTGATTCAATTTTTTGTGCAATTTTAGCAAGTATTTTAACCTCATTCTCAGAAAGAGGTGATGCTTTCTGATAATTCTCAGGAATTGGTTGAACAATAATCTCTGAATTAAGTGATTTTTTTGTCACAAAGTTTTTTTGCACATTTATTTTTGAAGAAACAATTGATTCAGAAGATTTATCAAAAATATAATTAGAAGCTGTTTCAATAAAATCATTATTCAATCCCCAATGAGCCTGGATATATATCTGAAGATTATTTGAATTAAGAGGATTTACTGTGAATATGTCTCCTGATTTTGAAGGAAGAAGTGTTTTTTGAACAATTATTGCAGGCATAAGAGTATTGAGCTGAATGTTATTTTTTTTAATTATGAAAAGAGACTTGATTGAGAAAATATCTGACCAAAGAGATTTTATTGCACCAATAAGCTGAGATATTCCTAAAATGTTAATTTTTGACTCATAAGAGCAGATATTTTTTTCAGTTGAGAGTCGCAAAGTTACTGTTGGAAGATCCCTACCAGAATGAATTAATTCTTTGGCTTTGTTTGATAGCATATTATATTTTGAATCTGATTCTTCAAGAGCTCTATAATTTTCAAGCAGGCGCGTGGTAAAGTCTTCTGGAAAAGAAAAAGCATTAATTATTTTTTGAATTTGTTTAGAAGAGTATGTTAAAGATTCAACATCTTCTATATTTGCATGATTTATTAATGAGAGAATTTCAGAGTTATTTGAAAGCATAAGTGAAAAAATTCTTGAAGAAATAACAAAAAAATTCTGAACATCCAAGTTATTTTGCTTTAATGTTGCCAAGTCTTTTGCAAGCTTCCCTACTTCTGATTCTTGCATTGACAAAACATTATTTGACCATATAAAATCTGGATCATTCATAAAGAGACATATAAAATATACTTAAAAAAGATTTGTATTATAGACTTTTAAGATAACTGCGGTGCTTTAACTACAACTACCTTGCAAGCAACAGGTATTTTATAAGATGCTTTTTTTAGTGCAAATTTTGCTCTTTCAAGTCCTGATGGATTAACATAAACAGTAATTATTGGTTTTCCCTTTTTAAGCTGTGCTGACCTGCTAATTGGTCTTCCAAAAGCAAGCTGCATTCCTGTAGAAATTCTGTCAGCTCCTGCACCTGTTGCAAGAGGATTTTCACGAATAACATTATGCGGAACTGCTCTGATTTTCAAATGAAATCCTTGTTTTCCAAGAACTTCTGAAAGTTTTTTAGAAGTTGTAACTCTAACTGCTTCAAGTGCATTATGGCGTAAATTAACTTCCTTTCTAACAACAAGGTCAACTTGGCATGGAAAATCTGCAGATAAATTTCCCTGATCATACATTGTAATTCTGTTTCCAGGTATACCTTTTATAAAAGACTTTTTTCTATATTTTGAAGTCCGAGTATATGCTCTTTTAATTTTCCTATATGCAGATGCTGATCTTAATTTTGCCATAACAACATTAATTTTGGTAATGAATATATAAAGGTTTCGGGGTGATTAAATTTGGAAAAAGTTAAATTACATAAATGAAACAATAATATATGCCTGCTAATGATATGTTCAAGATTGCATTTGGAGTCATGTTTTCAGCAATTGTTATTTATCAGCTCTCAAAAATAGATAATTGGATTGCTGGAGCAGAGATAAGTTTAATTGCAGTTGTTTCAACCTTGATGCTGATTTTTGGTGTGTTCTCAGTTTATGAAAAACTTAGAAAAGAATAATCGAGAAAATAAAAGTTTTTATTTTAAAATACTCATTAATTAATATGTATTTAAAAAAGTCTCCTGAAAAAAATGTTAGAGAACTTATATATTATTTTGAAAATGAAAAACAAGTCCCAGATAATTTAATAAAAAAACTTAAAAAAGACATTCCTTATTTTTTAGTGCAAAATAAAACTGCAAGGTTTAGTGAAATTTTTCCATATACTGAACTGCGAGAGCGTTTTTCTGGAAGTGATGAAGAATTTAACCAGCAATATGACTCTTTAGAAAGCAGGTTAGAGTTATTAACACCTCTTGAAAAAAAAGCAATTGAAAATAATTTTATTGGAAAATCAATATTAAGTGTTAATCACTTTTGCGAAATTCCTGGAACAGTTGATTTTTTAGAACCTCTAACAGACTACACCTCACTTTCAGATGAGGAGGTTCTTGATTTTTACCAAGATTTGCTTTATCGTGTAACAGATAAAGAAGAATTATGGAACAGCATTAAACTTGCATCTGAAATTCAGCCTGACACAAAAATAGTAGATTCTTGTGGCGCAGGAATAGAAATTAGTGATTTTAGAGTTGAGACTCCAAAAAGCATTATATCTATTGCTGAAGAAACCTACACTCATTTAATTAATCCTCTTCGCAAAGGAGTATTAAAATATATTATTCCTGAAAAAATTAATTTAAAAAAAATATTTGCAATCTCAAGTGCAATGGCATTTCCTTTAGGAACAATAATTGGAGCAAGTATTTCAAGCAGAAAAGCAGATGCCATGTATTATAGTCTCAAACCAATTACAGCTGAAGATTTAAAAGGAACTTTTTTAGAAGAAAAATTAGAAAAATTTGAAAGAGAAACAGGCAGTTCTTCTATTGCTTCGTTTTTTGACAGCATTTCAAAAACATATGGTTCTAATTTTACATTTATGCAAGGAGAAAAATTTTTTCCATGTGACTTAAATGCAGATGACGATGATAATGTATATAATAATGCTGAAAAATGGATTAATGGAAACTTTGACAAAACTCCAACAATAGCCAACGTTCACATTCTTTCTTCTAGTGAGAATTTATTAACAGCTCATCTTTTTTTATGCTATGTAAGAAATGAAAAAGCAGGTTTTATTGACACACATGACCCTGATATTGAAACAGTAAGCAAGGTATTTAATCTCACAACAGGAAAGATACTATACACTATTTTATCATATCATGGAAAGCATTTTATCTATAACAGAAATGTTGAGGAAATTCTTGTTGAAAAAGGCGGGCATGCAATGGTTCCTCTTGATTTAAAGAAAAATGAACAAAATGCATTGCCTTTACGTCTTTTGCTAAGCGGTGTTCCTGGAAAGAGAATTACAAAAGATGAATTTAGCTACAATGATTCTAGAATGCGTAGATATCCAATTCACCTAGGACCATTAGATATGAGAATAAAAGGAGGTTTAATTGAAAAGTTTTCTCCAGAAACATTAGGTTATGCTGCAACAAAAAGAAATATATATGATTGGTTTCCAGATTCTGATTCAGCAATTCCATTTAAAAATGAAGAAAACATTATCCAGGTTATAAAACTTAAAAACTGCCCAGAGCTTTGTCTTGAAACAGAAGATGATTTTTCAAATGAAACACATTGGGGAGTTTATAGTGCTGAACCAATTAAGCTTTCAAATGGAAAAGCTATGCTTATTTTAGATTCTTCACTTCCAGGAGATTTATTTATAAACGGTAAAAAAAGCGAGGATTTTAAAATGGAATTCCAACAAATTAACAGAACAATAACTGGAAGCAAAACAAAAAAAGTTGAAGATACTTTGCATATTAACTCTGGTGAACTAATTAGTGTTATTCCAAGTGATTCAACACTTACACTTTCAACATATAGAAATGTTCTTGAGTATAATTTAGGAAGACCTAGTAGTATTAATGAATACAAATGGGGAAGCAATTCTCCAGAAACATATTCAAAGGTTTCATTTAATAAAGCAATTTGTTTAGGAGGTTTACTTTCAGCAACTTTAATTGGAACATTTTCCTCTGCAGGGATTATATTTTATATAATTAAAAAACATAACAGCAAAGAAGATGAAGAATAATTAATAAATTGCTTTTAATTTAATTTGCGGCGTAGAATCATAAAAATAAGATTTCCAATTAGAATCAAAATCAATAGTTATTTCTGAAACATTGAATTTCCTGATTTTATCCTGATTTTCAGAATCTTCAATAGTAAATTCTTTTTCTTTAGTTTTAACATTCCAAACTATTTTTGGATTTGGAGAAAAATATGAAAAGCAATCAACAGTGTAATTATTGTTTTCTGAGCAATTTCTAACTGCTGAAAGAGATTCAATATATAAATTGAAGAAATCTGGAAGCTCTACTTTTATTTCAGAAGGCCTGTAATAATAAAAAAATCCAAGCTCTTCTTTGCTGCTGTCATTAAAGAAGTATCTTAAATCTTCATTTGATGAAAGAAGAATATACTGCTTCATGCTATCAGAGTTTTCTGATTCTGCAACATATGAAAAAGAATAAGAAGGATATTTTAAAGATACATCGTTAAGAGCTCTTAAATCTCTATTAAGAAGCTCTAGTTTGTATTCATCTTCATCTGCATCAGACAAATCTTCTATATTTTTTACAAACGGCACTTTATTTAAATAATATTCATAATAATCATCTCTTATGCTTGACTTAATTTTGTTTTTTAAATGCTGAGCAAAAGAAGGTTCATCATAATTCTCAGTTAAAAGATTGCAGTTAACTCTGCCTAAAACATCAGGCTTTTTAATTATAAAACCATTCTCAGTATCGCAATTAAATTCAGATGAAAGCAGTTTATTTTCATAAAGCATTTCATCAAATAAAACAATTACAGATTCTTTTGCAAAATCATAGGCAAGTTCAGTGTTTGAATATGCTGAGATAATCTCCTTAGGCATTTGATTTATACCTTGAAGGTCTTTTAGTGCAACTGCTTGAAAATAAAAAAAAGCACCTAGTATTACTGCAAGTCCAAAAACCACTAAAAGAGCTACTTGTGCTTTTTTATTTAACACTGCAATCACCTCTGCAAACAAAAAGAGTTATTTTTACATATCTGCTATCTGGAGAAGCTGCAATATCTGAAAGATTATATGTAATTGGAATATAAGCTGTACAGCTTGTTCCTGAAAGCGAAGTTCTTGGATTATTAAGAGGAATATAATTGTTTGTTAAAAGAAATTCTGCTTTATCATATATTCCTGGAGCAATAAAAAATTCATCAAGCTGATTGTAAAGCTCATCGTAAAATGAAAAATCTCTGACTTTATCTGAGCTGAATTTATTAAGATAGTTTTTTGCAGATTCCTGAATAAGATGATAAGTAGATACTTCATTTGGAGAATAATGCATAAATGAAACAAGATTCATTCTGCATTCTGCCTCTCTCATAACTTCGTCAATTTCATCTGCAACCTTGCGATTATAATTATCTGAAAGGTAAACAAGGAAAAATATCAATAGCAAGAATAATACTGATGCAATTGCCATTTCTGTAAATTTATCTACATCTGCTTTTTTAGGAAATTTTTTATTTACCATAGTAACAAAACGTGACTATAATTCTTTCTTGCTCATTATCTGAATCAAGGTAAGCTGCAAATGTGCTTTTATATTTTGAATTGCAGTTTTCATTTTCTGAATCCTCTGGTTTGTAAATAAATAGCTCATAATTTTTTGGAGCTTCAAGATTTTCAAAGCAATCTAATTTTGCTGTTTTAGTTAACTTTAATTGTTTATAATAATCCAGCACTTTATTGTATTCAAAAACTCCTGGATAAACAGTTAATTTTCCATTAATTATCTCTTCTTTTGCAAAACAATGAGGTGAATTGAAAAGCCGTGCAACAAGAGTTCTGAACTCTGCTTTAGTATAAATTTCTTCATTTAGTTTATGCATGTTTCCAGCACTAACATAAATAATTGCAAATGAAGCTACAAGAAGTATTGCTACAAAAAGAATATATACCACTTCTTTTATTCCTTCATCTGCTTTTTTCATTCATTTACCTCGCTAAATGCTTTTGCTTCATTTTTGTCAATTGATAATTTTGACTTAACTTCACCATTACTATTTTCTAAAACAGAAAAATGAAAATCAATGCTCAATGGATTTTTTAAATACAAATATTTATAATATGGAAGCCAGTTTCCATAAGAGAATTCAGTGTCTGGAAGAACCAATCTATCTTTATTGTATCTAAGTCCTGTATCATCTGAACTTCTAGAAACAATATAATTTGGAATTTCAACATAAATATCCTGTTCTGAATGAGAATTAAATTCACAAACACCATTAGAATAGTAAAAATCCTCGCAGTTATATGCATAAGCTAATTGATAAATTTGAGAGGGAAAACATAGAGAGCCATATAAAAAAGGATAATAATATGCTGTTTTTCCATTAATGGTTTTTTGTTCAGGTATGGGAATTAAAGGTATTAAATTACAAACTCTACTTTCTGTAATGGATTTTGAAGCATGTATTGGAATAAACTCTCTGAATTTTATTTTTCTTTTTGTTTTATCATGACAATCTTTTAATTCATTTTGTGCTCCTAAGTCAAGTGAAAAAACAAGATTGTCTGGAGAATAACCTCTAAACACAATTGCAACAGTGTTTATTCCTGTTTTAAAAGGATCATTTGAAACAGGAGAAAGATCAAACATCCTCCATTTCTGTTCAAATGCTTGCTTCTGGCAGGACATAATATCAAGAATCATCTGATTTTCTGTAAGTTTTGAAACTGCAATTTTATTTTCAAATGGATTTATTAAAAAAGAACCAATAGATGATTCAAAGGAATGCTTTATTTTTGGAGTAAAATGAAGTGATATGTTTGAAGGTGAGGAATAGAGTGAATCAATAATTAATGAAAGTCTAGCTGTTTGTCTTTCTGTTTCTTGCGATGCTGAATCCAGTGTTACTGTTTTAAAAACCATAAACAACAAAGCAATTGCAATTGCTCCGCATATCAATGTTCCAGCCATTAACATTATATCTGTAGATGCTTTCATTGTAAGAATATATCTGCATTTTCCAATGCATAAGTTAGGTTTCCATAATATTCATATAAGATTTTTAAAGTATCAGACTCGCTATTTTCCTCTCCTGTTAAAATTGCTTTTTGAAGAAAATATTTATTTTTCAGCTCATCAATACAAGAATATACTCCTGAATAATCTTTTTTAAAGATGTAAAATTCTGAATAAGAAGGAACAGAATATATATCTTCGCTATTGCACTCTTCAGGAGGTGCTGCAGGAAGTTCAAGTTTAATATCTCCTAATGGAATTCCAAGATAAGAAACCTCAGTATTTGTAGCTTCTGGAAATGGTGTTCCTGGAGTATCTTTCTGCTCGTAAGTAATTACTAAACATCGTCCTTTCTCTGAATCATATTCTCCATCATTTTTATTGTCAAAAATTCTAATTCCGCAATATTGACCTGATTCAGAAATAACAAAATTTTCTTTAATCTCCTTATTATCAAAGTCAATAAAAAAGACCTTAGTCAAGATATTATATGCTGGATTTTCATTAGAAAGAAAAGAAGGAATTGAAATTCCAGAAACCTGAGAATAAAGTGTTTCTCCAATTATGAACGGCTCTTTATAGCTAATTTCATTATAAGGATAGCCACTATATTTTTCATAAATATCCTTTTTATCAACTTTGCTTTTTTTCACTGCAAAAAGCAAGCTTCCTAGACTATCATTATAGTATGATGCAATTGCAAAATTTGGAAGAAACTCCAAATCTATACTTACAGGAGTTGTAAGTTCCCAAGAATCATTTATTATTTTGCAGACATTGTCAACCTTTTCAGGACCTCCTGCTCTTTTAATAAAATCAAGCTCATCTTGAGTTGGAGGAACAAAAAAGTAAATTAAATTGTTCTTATCATTGCATTTGTGAAAATCTGTTCTGATTTTAAGTGTAAATTCTGAAAGTGTTTTTCTCATTAAATCTTCATTTGATTCTATGTCTTTTGTAAATGAATTTAGGATTGAAAAAAAAGCCCACACCACTGCAACAATAAGAATGATTGAAATAATAATTGAGATTACTGCTTTTGCTATAAGAATTTGAGATTTTTTCATATTTGCTCAATACCTGAAGTTGAAGTTTGAGTAAAGGATTTTATAAAATCTGCAAGCGGATTCCATCCTGAAAAAAAGAAAAATATAAGTGCTCCAAGAACAATTAATGCAAGAACAATTCCAATTATAATCCAAAACATGTTTGAATCTGCAGCTTTTTTTTGTTTTAAGCAGTTTTTCAAAAACAAATTAACCATAAAAATAAATAAACATATTAATATATAAAAATTCTTAAAATTAGAATATATCGCAATTATCTGGTTGCTGTGTGCAAACTTCAATCTCAATATGCGGTTCTGACGAAGCAGAACAAGCCATAACTGTTTTATCTTCAGTTTTTGCAGGATTGTTTTTTGTGCAAAATGCAATTCTAAAAATTTCAGATTTTTTGATTTTTTCATTATTGTTGATAAAAAACAACTGGTTTTTTTCTCCACAACCATAATCTGAATTTCCAAGCTTTGAGCAGACTTTCTCAGCAGGAAGAGAAATCATATATTCAGTTAAAGATTTTTCAGAAATAGAAAAAGAAATTGGCGTACTGGGTGTGGTTTCAATTTTTGAATAAAAACAAACAAAGCTGTTTTCATCATATCTTCCATATCCTGCCATGCTCCAACAACGAAGAATAAGTTCAAGCAGTTGCTCATTTGTGCAATTTATCAATGCATCTGTGCGTTTTGAAGAATACTCATCTTTAAATGCTGGACTGCAATGAGACCAGTCATCTGCAACAATTAACTGCTCTTTTGTTCTGCAAATATTATTAAACTTAACTCCAAGAACCTGAAAAACCAAATCTTGTAGAGAATCTTTTTGAGGCTCAACCAAGTTTACAAACATGTTTGTTATCTTGCATGAAAAATCATCTCCTATTAATGAATTTGACTTTGATAAAAAAGAAAGCAATGCTGCAATTAAAATAAGTGCAATTACTGCTGAAATAAGCATAATTTGTTTAAATGTTATTCCTGCTTTAAGCATAAAATAAAAAGAATTTAAAAGTATATAATATTAGCGAGTTATTGCTTTGTAAATGAGCATTGTTTTCCATCTGATATTTTTACAGTGCAGGTCATTCCATTGCAGATATTTTTATTAAAATCTGAGTTTCTAATTTCAGATTTAAATTGATTGCATGTATCAAATGTTCCAGCTCTTGCTTTTATATTTTGGCAGGCATTTTCACATGAAATTTTATTTATTTCAGAATCAGATGGCTTATATGCAGAAAACCATCGCGAAACATCTGCCAGTCCAGAAGTGAATAAAAAAATAAGAAGCCCAAGCACTAAAAGAACAATTATTGCTCCAGCAATTATCCAAAATGTTTGAGTATTTGCTTTTGATGTCATTTTGAAGAAGAAGTTGCCGTAAGAGAATTTTGACAGTTTTTCATTGAAAGAGTCTGGTCCTCAACAAGATATATGCAATCTACATTAATATCTGGACTATAGCAGAATAAACGCTCTCCTTCATCAATTTTATTATTCTTATTCTTATCAATATTAAATGTTCGAGTGCAGTATTCACTGCTTTCCCATATGCTGGTTCCAGAAGCATCAACCTTTATTTTTAATTCATCACAAAGAGAAACACAAATTGATTTAGCTGTGCCAATATCTGTTTTCTCAACTGTCTTAAACTTATTAAATGTGCTTCCCAGTCTTCCAGTAACTAATGCAATTATAATAATTAAAAGAAAAACTGCTATAATTCCTGCAATTATAAGATTAAAGCTCATCTCAGCTTTTGACTTCATATAAAACAAGAGCGAGTTTTTTTATTTAAAGATTGCGTTGAGATTAAATGTTTGCATAGTTTTTTCCAGCTCCAAACAACTTACTAAATGCCTGTGCAATTGAACCATCTGAAGACATAAAAGAATAGAGAAAAAAAGAAAGCGCAATTAAGAAAATTACTGCAAGAATGATTGCAATTAACTTCCAGTTCATATCATCCATTAAAATCCTCCTTTGAAAATGTTTTTAATTAAATCTGCACCTTCATATAGCTTGCCTTTAAAGACAATAACTAAACCAACAATTAGAACAAGGAATATAACTGCTGCTGCAATTAAAATTACTTGCCAGCTTATTTCTGCTTTTTTTAGCATAAAAAAAATAAGAATTCCAGATATAAAAAATTATGCTAAACTGTGATTTCAGATGTTGCATACTCCCATAAATCTATTTCAGGAGAATTGAACACTGGAAAAGGGCATAATTTTCCATTAACAAAACGAGATCTATCATCTTCTAAAGCAAAACTTCGAGTACAGCTATTAACAGAACTATCTGATTCAATGATAATATCTGCATATACTTCTTGGTCATTATAAATAAGAACCTCTTCTCTACTCCTATATGGGGAAATGTCAGATTTTAGTGGATTAAATATAATTTTCAGTGTTGAACCTGGAGTTGCAGTAATGCAATTTTCCTTTGATGAAAAAGATGAATCTTCAATTGTTTCAGAAATAAACTCAGACATGATTTCGTCAATTACTGGATCGCAGTATTCTATTGATTTCTCTCTGTAACAAATTTTACGCAAATTTTTGTCCATATCATCATAATTTTCAAACATAAAATCCTTAACATTCAACACACCCTGAAAAAACTCATCACAAAAATCCTCAGCAGAAGTAGATAAAGAACCTGATCTGCAAATAGAATATACTTTATTTAAATATGTTTGTTTTCTAAAATTAGGACAGACTGCTGTAGTATAATCAATTGGACCTGAAACTTCATTATAGTTTCTGTTTTTATCAAATTTAATTTTTGCTAAAATCGTTGCAAAATCTCTAAAAAACAACTGAACACCTTTATCTGAATCTGAACTGCTTGTTCCTGCAATATCTACCTCAAAGCAGGTGGTTTGTTCAGATAATCTAAGGTTTCCTGCACCTTTCATATACCAACAGCGATGCATTAGTTCTCCAATTTGTTCTGCTGCGCAAAAAGACTTCATTGTATATTCAAGATCAGTTTTATAATTATAAGGCAAATCAGACACTTCGTCACTATTTTTTAAATTATATGGATAATAGCTCATATCTTCCATTCTATTATAATTAACACCATAGTTACTTGCTATTTTGGATGATGGAAAAAACACCAATGTGCTTTCCTTAGTAAAGGATTTTTGTTTTAAAATTTCTTTATATACTTTGTTTACATAATCGCATTTTGAAAAATCATCTGGATAGATTGTAACATGCTGTGTTGCACAAAACATGTTTGGAAGAACAAGGTCTGCAAGTTGGCCCTGAGTTGTTCTTGTTTCAAGGAGACACATATTATCTCTTAGAGAATTTGGAAAAAAACCTGAATAAAAAAATGCAGTAAAACCAATAATTAGAGCTCCAGCAAGAATTACAATTATTAATAAAATAGTTTGAAAACTCATATCTGCTTTTTTAGAATTCATAAGAAACTCCTTGCAGCAAGAACCAAAATTCCAATCATAATAACAATTGCAACAATAACTAAAAGAATTCTTGCAATTTCAGATGATTCTGCTGCTTTTTTCATTTTAAAAATTTATTATCCTGCACCCATTACAATTGCACTTTCTGCAATTTTTGAAAGGATAAAACTTGCAATAATAGTTATTACAATATAAATAGTTGTAGCTGTAAATAAGTTTTTCGCAAGAGCAAATTTATATTCAAATTTATCAAAACCCTTTGTTACAACAGAATAAAGGTAAGTAAGCAAAACAACCAATTCAATAATATATAATCCAACTATTAATTGAAAAACTGGTGAAGGTGTAACAGATTGTATATTAAAAAGAGATATTGAGGATAAATCAAATGGAACTTCTGAACCATAAGAAGATGTTGAAAGTTCTGAAATCAAATCCATCTGGTTTCCAAGCTTTACTAATACACGAGTAATCAATACAGATAAGCTCACTACAATACCTGCAATTAAAGGTGCAAAAAATTTAGACTGCATATTTACAGAAGAAAGAGTATCTGCAAGTAAATCTCTAAGTCTCTGTGCAACTCTTTTCATATCACTTAAATATGTTGAAATTGTGATTAGACTTCTTGCAGCTAACTTTGGACTTTTTTTAACACCTTCTACAAAAAGAAGCATAACGCTCTTAATTAAGGCTGAAGAATATGAAACCAATGCACCATACTTAGGATCAAAAATTGCTTTTTTTAGTGAAAAATTATTTTTACTTAAATTTAAAAAAATAATATTTAGAAATTCTGCTTCTTCTGTTCCAGGATGGTCTTGCGCAACTTTAACAATTGCTCTTTCAGCAGGCATATTTTGGTCAAGTTTAACCCCAAGATGATAAATCATTGTTGAGAAAGCATCTTCAAAATGAATTATTTTTTGCTTTAAAGCAAATCCTGCATGTGTTGATAATTTATAATATAATGCTATTGAAAAACCAACTCCTGCAATTGCAAAAACTGAAAAATAAAACACATAGTTGTAATTTAAAAGAGCTTCTTTAAATGGAAGCTTTGTTAAATAAAATGCTAAAAAAGAAAGCAAAAGCGGTGCAGAAAGCAAAACAAAAACTGCAACAGATAGCATAAAATAATGAAAATTCTTTTTCCGTTTTTCAAAAGTCAGAACCTCTAAATTTGTTGATGAAACACCTGCAGGTCTTTTAATCAATATGTTTCTGAGCATAAACCATATTAGCAATGGAAGGAATAAATCATAGAATATAAACAAGTATATTGGTTTTATTGCATTGCTCATAAATGCACTTACCATTGGCAGAAGTGTTAAAAGCAAAACTGGAAGTATTATGCCGAGCATATAAATTGCCTGAATTGGTGATTTTAGATTATAGGCATAATGAAGCATTTTTTCATTAACACTTTCAAGAATAATCTCCTTTGCCTTTTTAAGCAAATCATCTGCTCGCGCTTCATTTGATTCATCAAGAGATGAAACAATCAGTCTCATTGAATCAACAAAAGCATCTTCCTTTCCCTTCCAGATTGAAAGATAATCTTCAAGTGCATCTTCTAGTGTTGAGAAATTTCCTGATTCAAAATTCCAGAGAATTTTCATAAAATCCAAAGAAAGAGGTGGTGCAATGTTTTTTGAGATAAAGTAAATTGCTCTTTCTAAATTTGAATCCTGTTTTATATAAATAATTGAATATAAAACTGCAAGAACAAACTGGTCAGATGCTTTTGAACGCCATACTTCATATATTTGTTTTGGATAATTTTTCAAATAAAAAAAAGCAATTAATGAAAGAATTACAGAGGAAACTGCTAAAAACATGCTTTTGAAGAAAAATAATGCTGTTAGTGGTAATATTAAAGAGATTATCAAAAATAAAATTGCTGCGCTTTGTGTCTGCGCTGCAGTTATATCTGTATGAGTTATCACAAGATACTGCTGGATTTCAAGCTCTTTTTCTTTTTTTATTTTTATTGGAAGGATTTTTCCAGATAACTTACAAAACTTTTC